>JAEYOB010000718.1 GCA_023412175.1 Pseudomonadota bacterium
GCGCCGCAGTGAACCGCCCGCCACCGGCGGGGCCCGCACCGTCGCTCCTGTCTGGAGAACCGCGCCGGAGCAACCCGCCCCGTCGCGATGACCAGACCCTATCCACTCGCCGCCGCACCGTCAAGAAAAAATTTGAAGCGGCACCGTTTTTCCGCCGGCAGTGCCCGGCGTCACCGCCAAGCTATAGCCCGCAACTCAGAACACATAAAGCAACTTACCAAATATCGATGGCCTGACCAATTGGCAGAACATCATTATCCGGCGGCGGTTGCTCCGACCTTGCACTGAGTTCCGTTGGGCGACAAAACAATACCTAGTGTTTGCAGCAAACGTTCTTGCTGCACCGCACCGGCTCGCCTGTCGTGTCAACGGGGAGGCGGCTTATATGGGATCGCCGCCTCCCCTGTCCAGTCCTTTTTCGAACGTTCACCGGTGATGCCTCGCCCGGATTGCCTCCAGTCGGCCGGTAAGGTTCGTCGGCGCCGGCAGCGCCCCGGTGGCGGCTTGCAGTGCCGCCTTGATATTGGCGTCCTCCTCCTCGGGACGGGTCGGCTTCAGCAAGCGGGCCTTGGCGTTCGCCGCATCGGCCGCCGACATCTCGCGCGCCGCACTGTCCTGCATGGCCTTCAACGCCATGCCGAGCCCACTTGTGGCGCTGCTCAAGCCGGCCGCTTGGCGGGCGGCCTCCGCACGCTGCTCGGCGACGCTGCGCTGCTGGGCGGCGCGGGCCATGTCGCGCTCGGCCCGGCTCAGTTCGCTGCGCGCCGACTTAAGCTTTTCGCCGGCGTTGGTGTAGGTCTGCTCCAGCATGCGCAGGAACTCCTCGGCGTCCGTGGCATCCTGCGCCTCACGCTCGACCTCCGGGGCCATCTGCTCCAGCAGTCCTATCAGGGTCTCCAGACTCTTCTCCAACGCCGCTTTCCGGGCCGGGTCGTTCTCCCCGTCAATCTGTCGCTGAAGGTGCTCTGCCGCGGTCAGGCGCTGACGCGAAAGTTGGGCGATCGCATCCGCTTCCTTCTTCTCGCGATCATAGGCCATGCGCGCCTCGGCAACCTGCCGGCCGAGCCGGTCCAGGTGCTCCTCCATGGTGCGAAGCTCGGCCTCGGTGGCGGACTTGGGATCCCACTGGACAAGCGTCTCGACCGCGCCGCGGACCGCCTGATCCGTTTTCACGCCCACGAGGTTGCGCATGAAACTGAGCATCGATGCCTCCCTGATTTGGTGGAATCAGCCGGCCATCGCACCGGCGTTGAGCAGCGCGATGGCGAGTTGCAGCGCGGCCAGCGTCGTGGCCGCCGCCACGTTGCCGCTTTCGATCATCGGCCGCAGATCGCGGAACAGCAGGACGGCGACGCCAAAGGTCACGATCTGCAGGATGAGAGCGACCACGCCCCAGATCAGGATGTCCAGCAGCGCCAAGCTGGTGACCAGCGTCGCCGCCAGCGGGATCGCCAGCGCCACCACGGTGCCGCCCAGCACGATGCCGGCTGCGCGGTTGCCGCTCGCCAGCAGTTCACGCTCGCGCAACGGCGTGATCGCCACATAAGCGGCGACGCCACCAAGAAAGAGCAGCACCGTGGCGACGAAATGCAGCAGGAGCACCGGCAGGCCGCTCTCGAGGCCGTTGAGGATCAGCGTGGCGTTGCTTTCCATGGGCGATGTCTCCTCATGCGGCGGATCAGGCGAGCGACAGGGTGGCCGGATTGACGTCGATGCCGGCGTGGACCTCGACCCAAGCCTGGCCGGCCTCCTCGACCGCGGCCACCAGGATGTATTCGGTTTCCGGTGCCGGCACGGCCGCCCCCGTCGGGGCGGCGTAAAGCATGGTGTGCAGGCGGCGGATCCGCTGAGCGGCGGCGTCGATGCGGGTTTCCGACAGGTCGCGCGGCGCGACGCGGGCAGAGCCGGGCGCCCATTGGCGAGCATAGAGCTTGCCGTCCTTTGTCTGGAACTCCGGCCAGCCGATCATGCCCTGGTCCGGGTCAAGCCAGAACGCCCATTCATCCTGGCTGGCCGGCGCCACCTCGTCGATAGCGGTGAAGTAGCGGCATTCATCCGGGCGGCCGTCGGCGCCCAGATGCACCTGGAAGAAGCTGAGGCCACCGGGCAGGTAGAGCCGGTACAGCGTGGTTTGGCCCGTGGTGAGGGTGCCGACCGCCTCGACGCTGACCACACCGCTGCTGCCGGCCCCCGGCGGCCTCACCTTGATGGCGTTTCCGGCGAGGATGAAGGGTGTGGGGTCGACCGTCAGCGTCATGCCGACGCGGAACAGCGAAGGCGCGTAGCGTTCGCCCGAGACGGTGTTGCGCAGGATCTTGCCGGTCATTCCAACCGGTCCGGGCGCGGGGGCCGCGCCCACCGGACGCGGAGCCTGACGCCGCCGGACCAACCACAACATGAGCACGATACCAGCGCCGCCGATGAGAAGGATCGTAATGATGCCGCCGCCAATGCCCCCTCCCCTGTCGGACGGCGCCCCGCCCGGCTGCCGCGGCTCCTCGGCCAGCGCCACCTCGCGCGGGGTGTCCGGCGGGAGGTAGTTGGGGTCGCGTGGCTGGTCCCGCTTCTCGGCAAGTTGGGCGTCAAGCTGATCGAGCTTGCTGCGCAGGTCGGCGTCGGTCTCCGCTCGGCGTTCCGCCTCGGCGCGCCACTGCGCGTAGCCGGGGTCGTCACGGTGGTTGTGGAAGAAGTCGGCCGAACCGGCGCGAGTCAGGTTGTCGAGCAGGAACCACAGGAACAGTCCGTCCCAGATGCCGAACCGCGGCATGGTGTAGGCGTATCCCGGAGGCGTCCAGCCACGCCCCGGCGCCCAACCGCCCGCCCAGCCGCCGTCTCGTCCCCAACTGCCGCTGTTTCGATAGCCGGCCCACTCGTCGGCCTGACCATGACGCCGCGCGCCGGCCGGCGGCAGGTTCGGGGAAGGAATGGGACGGGCAGCCGGCGGTTGTCGGTCGAGCCGGTAGCGCTCCAGGGCTTCGCCGCTCTGCCGCCGCGACAGTTCACGGTCGGCGGGGCTCGGCAGGCCCGGCGACGGCCGGGCGCCGGGGGATGGAGAGAGTGACGGGCGCCGGTAACCGCCGCTGCCTGCCGACGGCGCGCGCGGCGAGGGCACACTGAAGGACGGCGTGCGCGAAGCTCCGCCGGGTCGGCTGTACCCACCACTGGATCGGCTCGACGCCCGTGCCTCCGCCGGCGTCGAATCGGCTACGGCCGCAGCGGTGCCGACCAACAGCGCCGGGACGAGCGAGCCCGGCGACAGAGCCAGCGACAGGCTCAGCAAGGCCGATGTCAGCCAGGGGCGCATGGCGATGATCCAGGATCGCTGTTCCGGTCGGCGCGACATCCCCGACCGGCCGGTTCGTCGCAGTGCTTAAACAGGGCTGTTCCGACGGTGTTCCGTGATCGTAAGGCCCACAAACTGTTTCCACCGGCACACAACGCACCAAGGAGGATCACCATGGGTCTGTTCGACTTCTTCCGTCGCGACGCCGGCAAGAAGCTCGGCAATGCCGACGCCCCCCAGGCTGAAGACATCAAGCGGGAGGTCGGCCGCCTCGGCCTGGACATCCAGAGCCTCGACGTCACCGTCAACGGCGACACGGTGTCACTGAAGGGGCAAGTCGGCAGCCAGGAGCAGCGTGAGAAGATTGTCCTCGCCGCCGGCAACGTCCACGGCGTTGCCAAGGTCGACGACCAGATGAGCGTCACGCAAGCGTCGCCGCAGAGTCAGTTCCACACCGTGGTCCCGGGCGACACGCTGTCGAAGATCGCAAAGCAATTCTATAAAGACGCCAACAAGTACCCGGCGATCTTCGAAGCCAACCGGCCGATGCTGAAGGATCCGGACGAAATCTATCCCGGCCAGGTCCTGCGCATACCGCCGGAACCCTGATACAGGGCACTTGGTCGCAACGCGGAAAAGGAGTAGACAAGAGGAATGGGCTAAGACGAGACGCTTTATTGCCTTCCCGACAATCTGTGCGGCCATCCAAATCCGGTAGGTTCCCCAACGCCCGTTTGAGCGAGGTGCCGGTGCTTGCGCTGCTCGCCATGGCGGCCATGTTCGGTTACGTCGGCCTGGCCTCGGGCGAGCGCTCGCCGGCATCGGCGGAGATCGCCACACCGATCCCCTCCCCTCCCCCTGTCGCCGTTGCTTCCCCTCCCATCGAGGAGATGCCCGCTGGGGAGGAACCGGCTCCGGATTCCGTGGCGGCCGGACCTGCCACGGAACCGGTGACGGCAACAGCCACGGCGGAGACGGCCTTGGACGGTCTACGTGACGCGCTGACAAGCATCCAGTGCGCCGACCTGCGCGCCGACGTGGTGAACGACGCGCTGATCGTCGCCGGCACGGTGACCAGCACCGACGACCATGACCGGGTTCTGGAAATCGTGGGCGCGCTGCCGTCCGGTATGGCGCGCGCCCCCGAGGTCGACATTGCCCCCCCGGCGCTGTGCGAACCGCTGCTTCTTCTGGAGCCGCTGCGGACCGCAAACCAAGCCCGCGGCGAACCACTGGTGCTGGCTGTCGCGTCGGGGGACACGGCTCTTACTGGCGGGCAGGACCTCGTCCTCAATATCCGGGCCGGGCACATCGCCGGCCATGTGCAGGTGGATTACTTTACAGTGGACGGCAGTGTCGTCCACCTCCTGCCCAACCCACTCGAACCCACCGCCCGACTGACGGCCGGGACCGAGCGCCGGCTTGGCGAGCGCGACGGACGGACGCGCTTCTGGACCATCGGTCCGCCTTTCGGGCGCGAACTGATCGTCGTGGTGGCCAGCAGCTCCCCACTGTTCTCTACGCTTCGACCGGAGACGGAACCAGCGGCCAGCTACCTGCCCGAACTGAAGCGGGCACTGGCCGGGGCGGGTGCCGAGGACGCGGTGGCCGCAGTATTGTTCATCGCCACCCGCGCCCGCTGACCGTCAATCATCGGCACCACGGAAGCTGGCAAGCAAGACGGTGATGTTGTCGAATCCGCCGCGCTCATTGGCGACGGCCACCAGACGTTCGCAGGTCTCGCCCAGGCCTTGCTGCGGCTCCGCCAGCAGGATGGCGGCGATGCTCTCGTCGGGCAGCATGGTGGTCAGCCCGTCGGAGCACAGCAGGAACAAATCACCGGCGCACGCTGTGTGCACGGCGACGTCGGGATCGAGATCCGGCGTTGTGCCCAGCGCCCGCATGATGATGTTGCGCTGAGGCGCCGGTCCCCGCTCACCCTGGTCGAGCCAGAGCTGGTAGAGACTGTGATCACGGGTGAGTTGTTGCAACTTCCCGTCACGCAGGCGGTAGAGGCGGCTGTCACCGGCGTGGAAGGCGATCAACTTTTCGCTGAAACCGACGCGGCACAGGCCCACCACCGTCGTTCCCATACCACGCCCGTCCGGCAGCCCACGCTCGCGGTGGAGGTCAAGCAGCCGCTGGTTGGCCTGTTGCACCGCCAAGCGCGCCACCGATACCGCGTTCCGCACGCCGGGATCTGCGGCGGCATTCCGGAACTCAGCGATGACGTCGATGATCGCCTCGACCGCCGTGCGGCTGGCAATGTCGCCGCCGGCGTGACCGCCCATGCCGTCGCACACCAGCGCCAAACCCGCTTCGTCGCTGATCCCGAAGCTGTCCTCATTGCGCGACCGCGTATGCCCGACATCGGTGCAACCGGCAGCGAGCATGATCAGGAGAGCGGGCGGTGGCATAGAGGGGATACGCCGGCAAGCGGTTGACGGAAGCGACCGCCCGCTATGGTACGGAGCGGGGCGGAATCCGCAATCACGTTTCCGCCGCCACCCACACCATCCTTACCTTAGCTGACGATCCGCCAGGTACCGTCCGGCTGACGGCAGGTGGTGCCATGCATCTCCTGCAGGCGGCCGCCGACCGAAACCGTCGTCTGGTACTCTCGGCAATAGTCGCCGGACTGGCTGTAACCATCGCGGACTGGCGTGTAGCTGCCTGAGTTGCCGCTCTGCGGGTTGTTCCAACGGATCGTCTCGCCGACTGGAGCGGAATAGGCTCGCTGCTCGGCCCGTTCAGCGTAGGCCTGATCCGCACGATCCAACGACTGGCCGGCCATGTTGCCGAGCGCAGCACCCAGAAGCGTGCCGACGCCGACCGAAATCAGCTTACCGGTGCCACCACCGAAACGTGAACCGGCGAGACCGCCAACCACACCGCCCAGTACGGTACCGGCGGTCTGCTTGTTGGCACCAAAGCCGCCTCCGGTGTCGTAGGGGCCGGTGCCGGGGGCGGCACAGCCGGAAAGCAGAACCGCAAGGCCGAGCGCAGCGGCGGTGGAGCGAACAAGCGTCTTCATGTGAATCCCTGGGATGAATCGTGCGATATTGGGGATGAACATACCCGACAGCCGTTTATTCCGCCAACCCGGAGCCTGGATTTGTCACGGAACCGGGAGGGAGCGCCAAACGTGTCGAAGGCGTGGACCCATAACAGGCTCTCCTTGAGCGTCCGGATGTTGCGCTCGGCCACGCCATTGCCCCCGGTTTGCGCACGAAGGACGACGAACTGGGGATGTCCAGGCATGCGATCTCGGCCCGGGAATCGCCGGACATACAGTTGGAGCCG
Source organism: Pseudomonadota bacterium (assembly GCA_023412175.1). Classification (GTDB taxonomy): domain Bacteria; phylum Pseudomonadota; class Alphaproteobacteria; order Azospirillales; family Azospirillaceae; genus Azospirillum. The sequence goes on from JAEYOB010000718.1 coordinate 6,587, forward strand.
TGAAGATGGCGCAGCGTCAATCCAGCCGCCACGCCGGTGCCGATGGCGCAAGCAGCCCGGCGGATCGGCGCCAGCGCCTCGGGAAGCTGAGGATCAAGGCGAGGGGCACGGACGGTGCGCCAGGCGAAGGCAGCGTCACCATCCAGTTCCGAGTCGGCCGAACCGTTGCAGAGTTT
>JAEYOB010000065.1 GCA_023412175.1 Pseudomonadota bacterium
GATCTGGGCCGCCGACAGCTCGCGGATATCGGCGGTGCTCATTGCCGCGAGCTGGTCGGCGGTCAACCATTTGACCTGCGGGGTCGACAGGCCGGCAACCTGGCGGGCGGACAGCGCCGAGACGTTCTCGGCGCTCAGTGCGCCCAACTGGGTCGCGTTCAGCGCACCGATCTGCGGGGCCGTCAGGCCACTGATCTGGGTGGCCGTCAGCGCCGCCATCTGGTCGGGCTTCAGTCCCTTGATCTGGGCGGCAGACAACACCTTCATGTCTGCGGTGTTGAGCACGCTCAACTGGGCCGTGGTCAACGCGCCGACCTGCGTGGGCATCAGCCCGGCGATCTGCGAGGTGGTCAGGGCATCCACCTGCGCTGGCGACAGCGCCACGGTCTGGCCCGTCGTCAACCCTCGAAGCTGGTACGGCGTGAACGCCGTAACCTGGGCATTGTTAAGGACGGCCAATTGGTCCGGCGTCAGGGCGCCGACCTGCGCGACGGTCAGGCTCCTGATCTGGGCGGTGGACAGGGCGGCGATGGTGGCGGTGGGAAGCGCGCGGATCTGCGTGGCGCTCATCCCCTGGAGTTTGGGGGGCGTGGCGGCTTGGCTCGATGCCGCCTCGGACGCGCTCGCCCCGATCAAGGTCTTGAAGGATTGGCCGTCGGAGGTCGCGGCGTCGGCGGCCGGTTTGGCGGTCTTGGATGTCTCGGCCGCATGAACCGTATTGGTGTGTGAGGAATTGACCGTCGTCACGATGCCTCTCCTTCGCCGTGATGCACGCGCACGATGTGATTGTGATGGTTTAGGTTGTGTTAATTCGAGGTGTTCTCTTGCAGGCGGAATGTTGTTGATCTGTTGAACCATTAGGTGGCGAATTTTGCGCGAAAACCGGCTTCCCCGTCATCTCGGCGGCAACGCCAATGGACTGCCCTTTGCGATCGGAGCGGCGCCCGATGGCTGGTGACGGCCGTACGCCTCGTGCCCGGATCCGCCATGCCCTCCGTCGATGCGGCATGCGCCGCTCTTTCGGGTAGGCGAGGGGGCTGAACGGCGTTCTGCGCTGTTCTTCGTATCGAGGCCCCCGATCCGGGCCCCCGGCTGTCAACGGCAATAAAGGAACCCCCCGTTGGGAACCTCCCGGAGCGAACGATCATGAGCAGCAGCACTTGGCCGACCGATGGCACCGCGCTCGCCGACGTCCTGGAGCCGGTCCTCAACGCTGTGGAAGACGACGACACGGCGCTCACTCAGGCCGTCGCCGACGTGGCCGAGGCGCTGGCCGCGCTCGGGGTCCTGATCGTCGACCGGGCCGGCAAGCCGGCACACGGCGTAACCGACGAACGGGCGGTGATCGGCGCGCTGGCCACCTATGCCCGCACGCTGGCCCGTTATGGCCATCTGGACGATGCCATAGAGGTGGGCGAACTGATGGATCGGGTCGATCGCCTCGGTCAGCGCCCGCGTCGCTGGCGCATGGCCGGGTGACCGTCACGCGCCCTGCGGCAGCACCTTCACCAGGGTATCGTGAAGTGCCGGCATGCTGAACGGCTTCTGCACGGTGGGGGCATCGGCGAAGCGGCCGTCGATATCGGCGGAGCCGTAGCCCGTGATGAAGACGAACGGCACGCCGCGGGCCTTCAGGGTCTCGGCGACCGGATAGATCGGTTCGCCCCCCAGGTTCACGTCGAGGATGGCGCCGGCGATCTCCGCCTCTGTGCGCGCAAGTTCCTGTGCGCGGGCGACGCTGCCGGCCGGGCCGACCACCTCGCAGCCGAGGTCGCCCAGCATGTCCTCGATCATCATGGCGACCATCGCCTCATCCTCGACGAGGAGCAGCCGCAGGCCTTTCAGCCGATCATCGGGCGTCATCGCACCGCTACCTCATGAGAGACGGAAATCCATATCGGGCATTGCGCCCCTTGCGCGGCGAAGTCAAGCTGTACCTTGGCGTCCGGTGGACAGGCGCGGTTTCGACTCTTTGCCCGGTCAGGCTAACGGCGGGGGGCGCCGCCGGGAAGCGTTCCAATGGTGATACCGCGGGCAGGGCGCAGCCTATGCGCTTTTGCCCGCCGCCCAGCCCGGGACGCCTTTCATACGGTCATGACCGTGAGGCTGACCGGCGAACGCGGCCCTTCGATGACGACGATGCCGCTCTCGGTCAGGTGATAGCGCCTGGCGTCCTCGGCCGGATCGTAGCCGATTACCGTGCCCGGCGGGATGCGCACGTGCTTCTCGATGATGGCACGGCGGATCCGGCAATCGCGGCCTATGTCCACGTTGTCGAAGACGATGCTGTCCTCCACCGTCGCATAGGAGTGCACGCGCACGAACCGCCCGAGCACCGACCGGCGCACCGTGCCGCCGGAAACGATGCAGCCGCCGGCCAGGATGGAGTCCGCCGCCATGCCGCGCCGCCCCTCGTCGTCGAAGGCGAACTTGGCCGGCGGATCGGAGTATCCCGCCGTGCGCAGCGGCCAGGCGCGGTTGTAGATGTCGATGGGCGGGTTGATCGCCCGCATGTCCATGTTGGCCTCGTAGTACGCGTCGAGCGTGCCGACGTCGCGCCAGTAGGCCGGCTGGTTTTCCATCTGGCCGGGGATGTGGTTGGTCTTGAAGTCGTACCCGAACATGGCGGAGGAACCGATCAGCCGCGGCAGGATGTCCTTGCCGAAATCGTGGCTGCTGCCCGGCCGTTGCGCGTCCTCGTAGACCATCTTCAGCAGGCAGCTGCGTGAAAAGATATAGTTGCCCATGGAGGCCAGCACGCTGTCGGGGCTGCCGGGGATGGTCGGCGCGTCGGCCCGCTTCTCGATGAAGCCGGTGATGCGATTCTCGGAATCCACCTCCAGCACCCCGAAATCCTTGGCGAACTTCTTGTCCACCGGCAGTGCCGAGATGGTGACGTCGGCGCGCTTCTCCATGTGGTACTCGATCATCGCCCGCACGTTCATGCGGTAGACATGGTCGGCGCCGAACAGCAGGACGAGGTCGGGTTCCGACTGCTCGATCAGGTTGGCGTTCTGGTACACCGCGTCGGCGGTGCCGCGATACCACTCCTCGCCTGCCGAGCGCATCTGGGCGGGGACCGGGATGATGAACTGGTTGTTCAGCATGCCGCCGAACTGCCAGCCGTCGCGCAGGTGCTGGATCAGCGACTGGCTCTTGAACTGCGTCATCACATAGATCGAGTAGACGCCGGAGTTCACCAGGTTCGACAGCACGAAGTCGATGATGCGGTACTTGCCGCCGAAGGGTACGGCCGGCTTGGCGCGCTCCTGGGTCAACGGCATCAGCCGGGTTCCCTTCCCGCCGGCGAGGACGAGGGCGAGCACTTTCAATTGCATCGGACGACTCCTGCAAAGGGCCGTGAGAGGAACCGTACGCAGGGGGGGCGAGTTCCCGTAGCCGGTCGCCCATAAGGGTACCCGAAAGGTCGGGTGTCGGCATCTCCGACACATGGCGTCCGGCGTTCCGACACTTCGGCTCGCGCCAACCCTGGCCGGGGAGACGGCCGTCCGGCGGCAAATCGGTCGCAACCCCTGATGATTGGGGGTCCGTGAGTGTCCGTCGGTCGGAACGATGGATTTGGCACAGCCTGTGCACTATGGTGCGCCAAGGTCTCCACCGGTCGGGCGGTCCGCCCGCCGGCAAGGCGACACAGGGAGGGTTCACGCGAACGCCTTGCGCTTCTCCCGGATCGACGTCGCGTCCGTTTGTTTGGCTTCCCCGGCCGGCGGATGCGCATGTGGGCCCGTGCCACCCCCTCGGCACGAACCCCGGCCGTTCTGGGCGGCCGTGATCCGGGAAGTGTCGGCGGGCCGGGAGTGGGCACGGTCCACCCCCGGCCTCCGTCGGCGGTGCCGCGTGAACGGCAGAAAAGAGGATCCGAATGGACCAAGACATCATCTTGGAAGCGCGCGGTCTGACGAAGGAGTTCAAAGGTTTCATGGCGGTGAAGGAGGTGAACCTCCAGGTCCGCCGGGGTACCATCCACGCGCTGATCGGGCCGAACGGGGCGGGCAAGAGCACGGTGTTCAATCTGCTCACCAAGTTCCTGGCGCCGACGCGCGGCTCGATCCTGTACAAGGGCCAGGACATCACCGGCGCCAAGCCGGCCGACATCGCCCGCATGGGGCTGGTGCGCTCGTTCCAGATCTCGGCGGTGTTCCCGCACCTCTCGGTGCTGGAGAACGTCCGCGTCGCCCTGCAGCGTCCGC
>JAEYOB010000066.1 GCA_023412175.1 Pseudomonadota bacterium
GGGTTACGCCAAACGCATTACAAAAAATCATATGCTGCTTACATTAATTGAGTTGAGCCGTGTGCCTGAATGCCTAATCTGGCAATCCGTTTGAAGGTCGGCGCAGTTTTCTGCGGGCGAGGACGCGTTGTCCTTGGCGACGGCCAATTGCTCAAAATAATGCGGCCGGATCAGGCGCGCGATTCGGGAGGGTGGTCTGCCAAATGACCGAAGCTTTCATCTGTGATGCTATCAGGACGCCGATTGGACGCTACGCCGGTGCTCTGTCGTCGGTGCGGGCGGACGATCTCGCGGCCATTCCGCTGAAGGCTCTTCTTGAACGCAATCCCGGCCTCGACCCGAACGCCATCGACGACGTGATCCTCGGCTGCGCCAACCAGTCCGGCGAGGACAACCGTAACCTCGCCCGCATGGCCGTACTGCTGGCCGGCCTGCCGGAGGGTGTGGCAGGCACCACGATCAACCGCCTGTGCGGGTCCGGCCTCGACGCAATCGCGATGGCGGCCCGCGGGATCAAGGCCGGCGAACTGTCTCTGGCCCTGGCCGGCGGCGCCGAGAGCATGTCGCGCGCTCCCTTCGTCATGGGCAAGGCCGATGGCGCCTTCTCCCGGTCCATGCGGATCGAGGACACCACTATGGGCTGGCGCTTCGTCAACCCGCAGCTCAAGGCGTCGCACGGCGTCGAAACCATGCCGGAGACGGCGGAGAACGTGGCCGAGCGCTGGAGCATCGGGCGCGAGGACCAGGACCGCTTCGCCCTGCGCTCGCAGCAGCGCGCGGGCGCGGCCAGGGTGAACGGCCGCTTCGCGCAGGAGATCGTCCCCGTTGCGGTGCGCGGCCGCAAGGGTGCGGTCACCGAGGTGGCCCAGGACGAGCATCCTCGGCCCGACACGACGCTCGACCAGCTGGCCGGGTTGCCGACGCCGTTCCGCTCGCCGGGAACCGTGACCGCCGGCAACGCCTCGGGCATCAACGACGGCGCGGCGGCTCTCGTCGTCGCCAGCGAGGAGGCGGCGCGTCGCCACGGCCTGACGCCGCGCGCCCGCATCGTCGGCTGCGCTGTGTCCGGGGTGGAGCCCCGCGTGATGGGCATCGGCCCGGTTCCCGCGGTCCGTCGGCTGCTCGACCGGGTCGGGCTGGGCCTCGACCGCATCGATGTCATCGAACTCAACGAGGCTTTCGCCGCCCAGGCGCTGGCCTGCGTGCGGGAACTCGGGCTGTCCGATGACGATCCCAGGATCAACCCGAACGGCGGTGCCATCGCGTTGGGGCATCCGCTCGGCATGTCGGGGGCGCGGCTGGCGACCACGGCGCTGATCGAAATTGAGACGCGGCAGCAGCGCTACGCCCTGTGCACGATGTGCATCGGGGTGGGGCAGGGCATCGCCATGCTGCTGGAACGGGTCTAGTTCCGTCAGGGCCGCCGGTCCGGATCGGGGCGCGCCAGCGTGCGCTGGGGGGAAACGAACCAATGAAACAGGGTATGGCGGGCGAAGCCGCCGCGGAGCTCGACCGGGTGACGGTCGCCGAGACGGCATTGAGCCATGGGGTTGCCGAAACCGGCGACCTGATCCTGCGCGGCCACAGGCTCGGCGATCTCGTCGGGACGCGGTCGTACGAGGAGGTCGCCGCGCTCCTGTGGGACGGGGAGTTGCCGGGCCGGATGGGTGTGGCTGCGCTTGGCACGGCGCGGCACGAAGCGTTCCGGCGGTTCGCGCCGTTGTTCGCGGCGCGGCCTCACGGCTTCGATGGACTGTCGGTCGTCGAGACGCAACGCCTGCTCCTGGCCTCCCTTCCTCAGACGGCGATGACCCCGTTGCTGCTGGTGGGAGCCGCCGGCGTCGCCGCGGCGGCCGGCATGCGGCTCGCCGTGGGGCAGGAACCGGTCGAGCCGGATCCCGGCCTGCCGCACGCCGCCGACCTGCTCCGCATGATCCAGGGACGGGAGCCCGGCGACGAGGAACGCGACGGACTGGACGTCTACCTCGTCAGCATGATCGACCACGGGGTCAGCGCCTCGACCTTCGCGGCGCGCGTCGTCGCATCGACGGGCGCCGGTTTGGCGGCCGCGGCGGTGGCGGCCCACGGCGCCTTGCAGGGGCCGCTGCATGGTGGGGCGCCTGCGCTCGTCCTGGACATGCTGGACGCCATCGGCACCCCGGACCAGGCGGACGCCTGGATCGCCGGGGCCCTCGCCCGCGGCGATCGTCTGATGGGCTTCGGGTCGCGGGCCTATCGGATCCGGGATCCCCGCGCGGATATCCTCAAGACCGCGCTGCTGAAACTCGGGCGGCGGGCGGACGGGCGTGTCGCTTTTGCCGAAGCGGTCGAGCGAGCGGCGCTGAAAGCGGTAGCGGCCAAGCGGCCCGATCGGGTATTGCAGACGAACGTCGAGTTCTATGCGGCCCTGTTGCTGGAAGCGCTCGGCGTGCCGCGCGGTGGATTCACGCCGCTGTTCGCCGCGGCCCGTTCGGCCGGTTGGGCGGCCCATGTGCGCGAGCAGGAGCGGACCGGGCGCATGCTGCGGCCGAAATCCCGCTACACCGGGCCGGCTCCGCGCCCGTCTGCGAACACCCAAGACGCCGGGGCATGAGCGTCCAATGACAACAGCACGCAATGAGGCAGGGATGGATGACATCATTTTGGAAGCGCGGGGTCTGACGAAGGAGTTCAAGGGGTTCATGGCGGTGAAGGAGGTGAACCTCCAGGTCCGCCGCGGCACCATCCACGCGCTGATCGGGCCGAACGGGGCGGGCAAGAGCACGGTGTTCAATCTGCTCACCAAGTTCCTGGCGCCGACGCGCGGCTCGATCCTGTACAAGGGGCAGGACATCACCGGCGCCAAGCCGGCCGACATCGCCCGCATGGGGCTGGTGCGCTCGTTCCAGATCTCGGCGGTGTTCCCGCACCTCTCGGTGCTGGAGAACGTCCGCGTCGCCCTGCAGCGTCCGC
>JAEYOB010000122.1 GCA_023412175.1 Pseudomonadota bacterium
CGGGTAGAACTGGATGTGGAAGTGGAAACGCTCCTCCTCGCCGCGCGGGGCGGCGTAGAGGATGCACAGGTACGGCATCGGCTTTCCGTACAGCCCGTCGTAGCGTGCCACCACCTCGCCCAGCACATCGGCGAAGGCGCGGACGTCCTCGTCGGTGAAGGTCCAGGGGCCGGGATGGAAGGCGCGCGGCATCACCCACACCTCGGACGGGAAGCGTGCGCAGGGCGGCACGAAGGCGACGGCCCGGTCGTTGCCGGCCACGTCGTAGGCGTCGCCGATGGCGCGGCGCATCGTCTCCAGCGCCGGCCCCTCGCGGAACGCCTTCACCAGCGGCGCCACGGCGGGCGGCACGAAGGGGGAGGCGTAGATCTGGCCGTGCGGGTGGTGCAGGGTGACGCCGATCTCCTCACCGCGGTTCTCGAAGGGCATGACGAAGGCGACGTCGTCCTGCGCCAGCAGGTCGCGGTAACGGTCGGCCCACACGCGCACCATCAGTTCGCGCCGTTCGGGCGCCAGCGCCGCCACGGTGCCGCTGTGCGCCGCGCTGTAGACCACGACCTCGCACTGCCCCTTGGCCGGGGCGGTGGGGATGGGCAGGTCGGGTGGCGGCGGCGCGGCGGGGGAGAAGGCGGGGAAGCGGTTCTCGAACACCGCGATCTCGAAGTCGGCGAAGGGGATCTCGCCGGGAAAGCCGCCGGGCTGGACGGGGCAGAGCGGGCAGAACTCGGCCGGCGGCTTGAAGGTGCGCTCCTGGCGGTGGCTGGCGTAACCCACCCATTCCGCCCGGAGCGGGTGCCAGCGCAGGTGCGGCTGCGGGGCGGGGCCCGGCTCCAGTTCCTCGGTGACCGGCAGCCCGTGCGGCTGCCAGCCGAAAAGATAGAGGCGGCGCCCGTCCGCCTTCACGTGCGTCCGTCTGTGGACGTGCCTGGATGCTGCGTTCGGCTGCACCGTCGTCTCCGGTCGGTTGCGGGTCCGGTCGTGTGGATCCTGCACCAGAACAGTCTCCCACCGCGCCTGTCGCGGACCCGGAGCCGAAGAAGCCCGAGCGGGCTCACAGGGTCAGCACGATGTCGAACGTTCCTTTCAGGGCGTTCGGCTCGATGTCGTCGGCCGGGGCAAGCGGGACGATGACGCTGCGCCGCGCCGCCGGATCGCGGATCGCGTTCAGCAATCCGTCCCGCGCGTTGAGCGGTTCGCCCTCCACGTACATCTGGGTGACGAAGCGGCCGCTGCCGGGCACCAGCACGGCCACATGGATGTGCGGCGTGCGGCCGGGGTAGGGGACCGGGCGGATGGTGCGGAACCGGTAGGCGCCCTGCGCGTCCACCTCCATTCGGCCGTAACCCTGGAAGCCGGTGTCGAACTGCGCCTGCTCCGGCGCGCGGGGGTGGCGGTAGCGGCCGTGGGCGTCGCATTGCCAGATCTCCACCACGGAGCTTGGCACCGGCCGCCCGGAACGGTCGAGGACCCGGCCGCCGACATGCGCGACCGTCCCCTGCGCCTGCGCGGCGGCACCCGAGACCCGAACAAGATCGTTGTCGCGGTCGGCCGGCAGGGTGACCGGATAGAAGGGCCCCTCCGTCTGCCCCGGCGTCGGCACCAGGGTCGCCGCCCCGGCACCGCGGGGCAGCAGCGGGAGCAGGAGGGTGGCGCCGGTGCCGGCCAGCAGCGTCCGGCGGCTGGGGGTGAAACCGTGCATCATCCGGGCTTCCCTTGGCGATTGGCTCAGGAAGAGATCTCGTCCGCCCCGGCGTCCCGTCGAGCCCCCGCTGCGCGGCGGGGCTGTGACCGGTTTCGGCTTCCTTCCAAATTCATGCGCAGCTTGATCTCAGTCAAAAGCCATACGGCTGAACGTGCTAGTTTCTTCCTGCGCTTTATGCGTTTCCTCCCTGACTTCGGGCCGCTGCCTCACCGCAGCGGCCTTTTTTTCTTGCCGGCAACTCTCCGAATGCGTGGGGAATACGACCGGCCGCGGTCGCGTTCGTTTGCGGCGCGACACCATGGCGCGCCGGACCTGCACCGCCGCCCCCGTGGCGGATCAACGCTGCCAGATGCCTTTGCCGGGCAGCCGGTCGCGGTCGTGCGGGCGGTCGAGGTCGATGAGCGGACCCTTGGGCACGATCAGCGTCGGGTTGATTGCCGGATTGACGTAGTAGCCGCGCTTGATGTCCCCGACGTTCACCGTCGCCCGGATGCCGGGCCACTGGTACAGCTCGCGCAGATAATTGGACAGTGCCGGGTAGTCCTCGATGCGCCGCAGGTTGCACTTGAAGGCGCCGTGGTAGGCGACGTCGAAGCGCACCAGCGTGACGAACAGCCGCCAGTCCGCCTCGGTCAGATGCTCGCCCGCCAGATAGCGGCTGGCCGACAGGCGTTCCTCCAGCTGGTCGAGCGTTTCGAACAGTGTGGTCACCGCCTCGTCGTAGCGCTCCTGCGACTTGGCGAAGCCGGCACGGTACACGCCGTTGTTGACGGCGTTGTAGATCCGCTCGTTCCAGGCGTCGATCTCGGCCCGCAGCGGCTCCGGGTAGAGGTCCAGGCGGTTGCCGGTCAGGCCGTCGAAGGCGCTGTTGAGCATGCGGATGATGTCCGCCGACTCGTTGTTGACGATGCGCCGCGTGTGCTTGTCCCACAGCACCGGCACCGAGACCTTGCCGGTGTAGGCGGGGTCCGACGCGGTGTAGAGGCGATGAAGGTGGCGGAAGCTGCCGACGCCGGGGCCGCCGTCCTGCGGTTCGGTGAAGGTCCAGCCGTCCTCGCCGATGACCGGCTCGGCCACCGAGACGCCGATGAGCGCCTCCAGCCCCTTCAGCGCACGGAAGATCAGCGTCCGCGAGGCCCACGGACACAGGTAGGAGACGTAGAGGTGATAGCGCCCCGCCTCCGCCGGCAGGGTGGAATTGCCCGCGGCGTCGGGCGCGCCGTCCGGCGTGATCCAGGTGTGGAAGCGGGTCGGCTCGCGATGGAACGCGCCGTCCTTGATCTCGCTTGCCGCAATGGGTCCCCTGACCCATTCGCCGTTCACCAGGCCGGGCATCGTTCGCTCTCCCTCGAAATGATCGAAGGGGCCGGGCGGGCCGGCCCCTTCGCGTTTAACAGCGGTCGCGGCGATCCGGTCAGGACTTGACCGCTTCGGCCTCGATCAGCAGTTCGACCTCGTCGCCGATGTTGGGGGCGCCGTACTTCATGCCGAAGTCGGTGCGCTTGATCTTGCCGCGCGCCGAGAAGCCGACCGTCTCCAGCTTGCTGGCCGGGCTGACGCCTTCCTTGTTGAAGGTCACGTCGAGGACCACCGGCTTTGTGGTGCCGAGCATCGTCAGGTCGCCGTGCAGCTTGCCCGACTTCTCGCCGGTCTTCTCGATCTTCGTGCTCTTAAAGGTGATCTGCGGGAACTCCTTGGCGTTGAAGAAGTCCGGCGAGCGCAGATGCTCGTCGCGCTTGGCGTGCGCGGTGTCGATGCTGGCGGCGTCGATGGCGACCTTGAGCGTGCTGTTCTGCACCGCGTCCTTGTCGAAGGCGACCTCGCCCGAGGCGGTGTTGAAGCGGCCGATCAGCTTGGCGAAGCCCAGGTGGTCGATGATGAACGCCACGCTCATGTGCGACGGGTCGAGCTTGTAGGCGATCGGCGCGGCCTGGGCGGTGCCGGCAACCGAGGCGAGCAGGGCGGCGGCGAACAGGGTCTTCTTGAACATCGGGGAAAGCTCCGGAAGGTTGGTATCAGTAGCCCGACGCGGAGGAACCCGCGTCGGAGAGGAGGTACGCGGCGCCGATGGCGGCAACCGCGGGAAGGATGGCGAGGACGGTGACCACGGCGGTGGCCATCGCCCGGCCGGCGGTGGTGTCCGGCGTCGGCAGACGGCCGCGCAGGCGGTCGACGAAGAAGGCGGGCACGGCCAGCAGCAGGACTTCGACGCGGGCCTGGGTGAAGAAGGCGAGGGCGGCGGCGACCAGCAGCAGGATGCCGAAGCCGATCCGGCCCGAGACGCCCCAGGCGTGCCGCTCGACCGGCCAGTTCCATAGCAGGAAACCGCCGGTGGCCGCAGCCAGCGCCAGCGCGACCTGCGCCAGCGACGCCGATGAGCCGATCAGCGCGGTGCCGCCCACCGCCAGCGCCAGGGCGAGCAGCACGGCGCCGGAGGGGGCGGGGCCCTCCCGTCCGGCCGGCACCCGGCCGAAAACGATCCACGCTCCGGCCGCCAGCAGGGGACCGGCGAGCAGCATCGACGATGCCGAAGACAGCGCCGGCAGCGTCAGCCACAGCAGCGAGGCCAGCAGCCACACGCCGGTCAGCGCCGTCGCCCTGGCGCCGCGCAGGTTCGCAGCA
>JAEYOB010000163.1 GCA_023412175.1 Pseudomonadota bacterium
CTCGACTACACGTCGCCCTCCCGCCCGCTGGAGTACCGGCCGCTCGAAACGGCCGCGCGCCCGTGGCGGCTGTGCGCGCTGTATCCGCATCTGAAGGACTCGTACTGGCTCAGCGTGAACGCGGGCATGGTCGAGCAGGCGCGCCGGCTCGGCGTCGCGTTGACGGTGAAGGAGGCCGGCGGCTACGGCCATGTCGAACGGCAGCGCGAGCAGCTCGAGGAGTGCGCCGACGGACGGGCCGATGCGATCATCCTGGGCTCGGTCAGCGCCGACGTGCAGACGCCGGCCGTCGTCGAGATCGGAAGCCGCATGCCGGTCCTGGCGACCGTGAACCAGATGCGCCCCGAGGGTATCGCCGCCATGGCGGGCGTGGACTGGTACCGCATGGGATACCTGACCGGCCGCTTCCTCGCCGAGCGCCACCCGAAGGGCTCGCGGACGGTGCGCGCGGCCCTGTTCCCGGGACCAAAGGGCGACGGCGGCACGGACAGCAAAGGCCGGGGTTTCGCGGATGCGCTCGGCGATGCGGCGGTGGAGATCGCGGCCGTGCGCTATGGTGACACCGGTAAGCTGGTGCAGCTGTCACTGATCGAGGAGGTCCTGGAGATGGATCCCGCGCTCGATTACATCATCGGCGCCGGCGTCGCCGCCGAAGCGGCGATGGGGGCGCTGCGGGCCCGCGGTCTCCAGGAACGCATCCACGTCGTGGCCGACTACTTCACGCACGGCGTCTATCGGGGCATCAAGCGTGGGCGCATCCTCGCCGCACCGACCGATCAGCCGCTCCTGCAGGGGCGGATCTCCGTCGATCAGGCGGCGCAGGTGCTGGAGGGGCGCTCCGTTCCCAGGCATGTCGGGCCGAACGTGATCCTGGTCACCCGCGACAACATCGACGCCATCGGCCTCGGCGACTCCTTGTCGCCGGCCGACTTCAAGCCGACCTTCGGCGTGCCGGCTGCCGATCACACCGGCACCGCGAACGGCTCGGCCGACGGCCGTGAACCGCACTGACGATTTCGAGGGGTGTTGCCGACATGAAGCCACCGGGTCATCCCGTCCGCCTGCTGGTCGTCGAGGACGAAGCCGTTTCACGGGAGAAGCTGGCCGGCTATCTGGCGGCCGAAGGGTTCGACGTGCTGGCAGCGGAGGACGGCAGCGCCATGCGCAAGCTGATGCGCGACTACGCCGTCGATCTGGTCCTTCTCGACATCAATCTGCCGGGGGAGAGCGGGTTGACGCTGGCGCGCGAACTGCGCGCCAAGTCGGACATCGGCATCATTCTGGTGACCGGGCGCGCCGACGAGGTCGACCGCATCGTCGGCCTGGAGATCGGCGCCGACGACTACGTCACGAAGCCTTATAACATGCGCGAGTTGCTGGTGCGGGTGCGCAACCTCCTGCGCCGGACCGCGGGCGTGGCGCGCCCCACGGCGGATGCCTCGGTGTTCCGCTTCGAGGGGTGGAGCTTCGCCCCGGAACGGCGACGGCTTGAAGCCCCCAGCGGCGAACTGGTCAAGCTGACGCGCGCCGAGTACGAGCTACTGTCGGCGCTGGTCAGCCGGCCGGGGGTGGTGCTCAGCCGCGACCACCTGATGGACCAGATCAACCACCGGATCTGGGCGCCCAACGACCGGTCGATCGACGTCCTCGTCGGACGGTTGCGGCGCAAGCTCGAACCCGATCCACGCAACCCGACCATCATCGTGACCGCTCACGGCGAGGGCTACGTCTTTACGGCCGAGGTCAAGGCGGGCAGTTGACCCGCCGGTGCCTTGTCCCCCGCATCACGCGCGATCCGCGCCGCTTTCCCATGGCCGGCGCTCGCCGTCGAGCAGCGCCCGTCCCGCATCGAGCGCCGTGCGGACGTCGGCAAGGTCGCTCTCGGACAGCGGCGTGCCGGACCGGCACAGGGTCTCGATGCGGCGGGCCTGGGCGCTGGCCGCCATCAGGCCGACCTGCGCGCAGGCACTCTTGAGGGCGTGTGCCGCGTCCCCCACCGCCGGCCAATCGCCGGCCAGGGCGGCGCGCTCCAGCCGGGTCGTCAGCCGATCGCTCTCCCGCGCGAAGACCGCCAGCAAGGACCGCACCTTCTCCTCGCCCAGCCGCGCGCGGTCGATGGCGAGGACCTGGGCATCGAACGCGGGCGGGTTGGCGGCGAAGGCCGCGTCGGACAGGCGGAACGCCTTGTGGCCGGCGAGCACCGCGCGCATCGCCGAGAGCAGCTGGACGGGTTCCACCGGCTTGCCGACCAATCCGTCCATGCCGGACTCGGCGTAGCGGCCGACGTCGCGTTCGATGACGTGCGCCGTCAGGGCGATGATCGGCAGCCGCGCAACGCCGGGGTCCGGGTGGGCGCGGATCGCGCGGGTGGCCGCGAAGCCGTCCATAACCGGCATGCTGATGTCCATCAGCACGAGGCCGGGAAGGCTCCGCTCGACCGCCGCCAACGCGTCCCGACCATTCGCGGCTTCGACGACGGTGTGTCCCATGCGTTCCAGGATGGTGCGGACCACCAGGCGATTGACCTCGGTGTCCTCGACGAGAAGCACCGTGATGGGGGGCAGCGGCGCGCCCGCCCGGTCCATCATCTCCGGCGCGAGCGGCTCGCGCCCGGCCGGCAGCGGCAGGGAAAAGTGGAACGTGCTGCCGCGCCCCGGCGCGCTGTCGGCGCCGATCGTTCCGTCCATCCCATGGACGAGGCGTTCGCAAATGGCCAGTCCGAGCCCCGTTCCACCGTAACGGCGCGAAATGGAGTTCTCAGCTTGCGTGAAGGCGTCGAACAGGCCCGGGAGCTTGTCTTCGGCGATGCCGATGCCGCTGTCGGCGACCTCGAAGCGGAGCGTCCAGAGCGCCTCGCCAGCTTTCCCCCGGGAGGGTCCCTCGCCGTCGACGGAGACGTAGATCTCGCCTTCCTCCGTGAACTTGATGGCGTTGCCGATGAGATTGGCCAGGATCTGCTGAAGCCGTCCAGGGTCGCCGCGGTACCATGGCGGCAGGTCCGGGTCGATCTCGAAGCCCAGCAACAGGCCCTTGGCCTCCGCCTCCGGGGAAAACAGGTCCCTCAGCCGCTCGATCAGCGCTTCGAGGGAGAAGTCGACGGATTCGAACTCGAGCCGTCCGGCCTCGATCTTCGAGTAGTCCAGCACGTCGTTGAGGATGCGCAGGAGCACCTGGCCTGACTCGACGATGGTGTCGAGATACCGGCGCTGTTCGGCGGTCAGTTCGGTGCCCCGCAGCAGGGTTGCGATGCCAAGGACACCGTTCATCGGTGTGCGGATCTCGTGGCTCATGGTGGCGAGGAACACGGACTTGGCGCGGTCGGCCGCCTCCGCTTCCTCACGGGCGATGGCGTGCCGTTCCGCTTCGTCCGCGAGACGCGCGTTGGCGTCCCGGAGCATCGCCGTCCGCTCCGAGACGAGGTGCTCCAGGTCGGTCTGGTAATGGCGGAGTTCCTCGTTGACCAGAACCTGCTGGATTTCCAACTGGCGACGGCTGATGGCAGTCTGCCGGAACACCTCCAGCGACCGCGCCATGCTGGCCAGCTCGTCGGTGCCGCGAATGTCGATCGCGGGGGCGAGATCGCCCGCGGCAAGGCGATCCATCGTCCGGTGCAGCCCGGTCATCCGCCGCAGCAGGTTGCCCTGCACGTAGAAGACGACGATGGCGATGGAGACGAGCAGGGACACGAGCGCCAGGACGAGCAGAGTTGCGCGGGCGCCGGACATCGTTCTCGCCATGCTTCCGCTGGCCGAGGCGATGAGCGTGTTCGAGTGGGCGCTCACCCGCCCGACCAGATCCGAAAGGGCCGCCGCATCGATGCGGCTGTCCGACGCCAAGCGCTCCCCGTCCGCCGCAAGCGCAAGGATCTCGAGACGCTGGCTGAAGATATCGCCAGCCGTGCCGTCGTCGGCGTGGGGGCGCAGCACCTCCAGATGAGACGCCGCCGCGGCCCGCCGCTCGGGATCATCTGCGAAGCGCAGGCGGCGTTCGATGATCGTCCACGATCGCCGATACGCGCCCCTTAGGTCTTCGATCTCCTGTCGGTCGGTGAGGCGCGCCAGGCGTCCGACCTGCTGGCCGAGAATGCTGCTGAGCAGGCGCAGTTCCGTCATGCGCTGCAGCTGGTCCAGGTGCTCCTCAACCAGCTGGTCGAGCACGTCCATCGCCTGGGCGGACCGCTCCGGCCGCTCGACCAGACGGTAGAGCTGGGCGATGGCGGCGATGGTGCGGGTGTCGGCGTTCTCCACCAGTGTGCGTGACAGGTCGACGATCTGGTCGGTGGCTTTCAGCACTTGGGCGGTAGCGTCGGTGAACCGCTGTGCGAGGTCGAGTCGCGTCAGCAGCAGGTCCTTTTGCCGTTCGACCTTGGACGACAACCGGTCGACGATTGCCCGCAGCTCGGCCGTCGTTGCCGGGGCGGCCCCCTGCATTTGCAAATCGCCCACGAGAGCCGTCAGAGTCTGGCTTCCCGTGCTCAGCAGCTGGGATCGTTCCTCAACCTCCTGCGCGTTGGTCGCGCGTTCCAGGAAGATGAGATCGGAAGCGACTTGCGCGCTGACCTCCGACACCTGATGGGCCGTTGCCATCGCGGGCATGGCCCTGCGGATCATCAGGGTTTGAGCATCCTCCACCGCGCCGAATCCCAACCATGCGGTCGAGGCGGCAATGAACGCCAACGCCGCCACCGATCCGAAGGCGAGCAGCAGTCGTCCGCGAATTCCCCTGCCATGCAGCCAGATCATGCTGCGCTCCCGCCTATCCTGGGGGTGGCGTGCGATCCACCGATGTCTTGCCGCCGCGGCGAGTGATCCTCCAAGACGGCTAGGCACCCACGGTTTATGGCCATTGTTTTCGCGCTTGGCAAACGGTGCGGAGGGCGCGAACCACCCCTGGCCGCTGAAGAAGCGGCGCTCTGGTGCGGCGCCCTGATGGTCCAACTCTCTCGGACGCTGAGCCCCGCAGGATCACCATGTCGAGCGTGGAAGCGGCGACCACCTTGTTCGGACGCAGGTTCTCGTGTTCAAGCCGCCCGTTCGGGTTGAGCGGCGCCAACTCGCGCGCACCACCTCGTCCTCCTGATCGCTCCACCCTTGAGAAAAGTCCGGAGCCCAGCCAGGAGGGCAGGTCGGCTGCATCAACCGGTCTTGGGGCGCTCCCCATGAAGGATGTCCTCAACCCAGGTCAGCGCCTTCACGGCCGTGGGCAAGCCGGTCGTCGGGATGGCCAGGAGGACGACGTGGAGCAACTCCTCGGGCGTAATTCCCTCCTCGCAGGCGCGACGTGCGTGGGAATGGACAGCTCCTTCCGAAGCGACGCCTATGGAGAGTGCCAGCTTGACCAAACGCCGAGTGCGCTCGTCCAGCGGTCCGGCTTCGGCGCAAGCTTCACCCAGTTTGGCGTAGGCGTTCCAGACTTCGGGGAACGTGCGCGCGAGATGCCCGGCACCCGACGGAAGCTCCTTCCATTGCTCCATAACCACCTCCAAGATTCGGTCTGGTCTGTCCAACAGATCTTGAATGGATCGGTTCTGAACCGCGCCGGGTTTCCCGGAGGCCCTGTTTCTTGAGCGACTGTGTTGTCGGTCAAGCGGTTTTCCATGGTGAGGCTGTCCTGATGATAGCATTCAGGATGGTGAGGAGATGGCGCATGCACGCGACAAGGGCGACCTTCTTGGGGCGCCCCGCCGCGACGATCCTGGTGTAATGGGCCTTGATGACCGGGTTTCAGCGAACCGCCGTGAGCGTGGCCATGTACAAGGCGCTGCGCACGGCGGCACGGCCACCCGCGATGGCTCTGTGTCCCCGCATTTGGCCGGAATCGCGGTTCACGGGCGCGACGCCAACCAGGGCGGCGATGCGCCGACGGTCCAGACGGCCGAGTTCGGGGAGGTCAGCGATCAACGTACGAGCGGTGATGCCGCCGACGCCGGGCACGGAGGTCAGCAGGTCATCCGCCGCCCGCCAGACGGGAGACCCGCGCACGGTGTCGTCGATGTCCTTGTCCAACGCGGCCAGCTGAGCCTCCAGGGTTTTCCGGGTGGCTTCGATGGTGCGGCGGACCCGCGGGCTGCGGGCCTGGCGCAGGCGGTTGGCTTCCATGGCGATCATCTCGACCACTTGCCGGCGCCGAGCGACCAATTCGGCCAACGCCAAACTCTCGGCATCGGCGATCGGGCGCGGTTCGGGGCGGATGCGTTCGGCGAACAGGGCGATGATCTGGGCATCGAG
>JAEYOB010000165.1 GCA_023412175.1 Pseudomonadota bacterium
GTTCCCTCCCCTGCGAAGCGGGGGAGGGTCAGGGTGGGGGCAGTACTCCGCCTACTCCACCCGCTTCCCGGTCTCCGCGTCGAACAGGTGCAGCGCGTCCGGCGGGGCGCTCAGCACCAGCGGATCGCCGTCCCGGCACGTCGGCAGGCCCGGCAGCCGCGCCAGCAACATCTGCCCGCCCGGCAGCCGGCCGTGCACCACCGTGTCCGCGCCCAGCGCCTCGACCAGTTCCACCACCACCGGAAGCCCGCCCTCGCCCGGCCGCAAATGCTCCGGCCGCACGCCGAGCTTCACCGGCCGCCCGGCATGGTCCGCATACGGTCGGGGCAGATCCACCCCGACGCCGCCCAGGTCGGCGAAGCGCCCCGCGGCGTCCAGCGTAGCGTCCAGCACGTTCATCGGCGGCGAGCCGATGAAGCCCGCCACGAACAGGCTGGCCGGGTGCTGGTAGACCTCCAGCGGCGTGCCGACCTGCTCGGCGAGGCCGTGGTTCATCACCACGATGCGGTCGGCCAGCGTCATGGCCTCCACCTGATCGTGCGTCACGTACAGGCTGGTGATGCCCAGCCGGTCCTGGAGGCGCTTGATCTCGACGCGCATCTGGTTGCGCAGCTTGGCGTCCAGGTTGGACAGCGGCTCGTCGAACAGGAACACCGCCGGCTCACGCACGATGGCGCGGCCCATGGCGACGCGCTGGCGCTGGCCGCCGGAGAGCTGGCTGGGCTTGCGGCCGAGGAACGGCTCCAGCTCCAGGATCCCCGCCGCCTTGTCCACCCGCGCCTGGATCTCGGACTTGGCCAGCCCGCGGATCTTCAGGCCGTAGGCCATGTTGTCGAACACGCTCATGTGCGGGTAGAGCGCGTAGTTCTGGAACACCATGGCGATGTCGCGGTCCTTGGGCTCCAGGTCGTTGACCACCCGGCCGTCGATGGCGATGTCGCCCGCGGTGATGGCCTCCAGCCCCGCCACCATGCGCAGCAGCGTGGACTTGCCGCAGCCCGAGGGGCCGAGCAGCACCAGGAACTCCCCGTCGTCGATGTGCAGATCGACGCCCTTGATCGCGTGGACGCCGCCGTAGGACTTGCGGACCTGCTTCAGTTC
The DNA here is from genome assembly GCA_023412175.1 of Pseudomonadota bacterium. Classification (GTDB taxonomy): domain Bacteria; phylum Pseudomonadota; class Alphaproteobacteria; order Azospirillales; family Azospirillaceae; genus Azospirillum. The sequence continues at coordinate 1,102 of JAEYOB010000165.1, forward strand.
AACCGTTGCCATTTTCTATTTCTCGCTGTCCACAAGGCCTTTGACGAACCACCGCTGCATCAGCACCACCACCGCCACCGGCGGCAGCATGGCCAGCACCGTGGTCGCCATGATGAGGTTCCAGTCGGTGGCGGATTCGCCGGTGCCGATCATCTTGGTGATGCCGATGACGATGGTCTGCATGTCCTGGCTGGTGGTGATCAGCAGCGGCCACAGGTACTGGTTCCAGCCATAGATGAAGAGGATGACGAACAGCGCCGCGATGTTGGTGCGCGACAGCGGCAGCAGCACGTCGAAGAAGAACCGCATCGGCCCGGCGCCGTCGATCTTGGCGGCCTCCACCAGCTCGTCCGGGATGGTCAGGAAGAACTGGCGGAACAGCAGCGTCGCGGTGGCCGAGGCGATCAGCGGTATGGTCAGCCCGGCGTAGGTGTCGATGAGCCCCAGGTCGGCAACGACCTTGTAGGTCGGGATGATCCGCACCTCCACCGGCAGCATCAGCGTGATGAAGATCAGCCAGAAGAACAGCATGCGCCCCGGAAACCGGAAGAACGCGATGGCGAAGGCCGACAGGATCGAGATGGCGATCTTGCCCAGCGCGATGACCAGCGCCATCACGGCGCTGTTCCACATCATGATGCGCACCGGCGTGTAGACGGCGCGCTCGCCGCGTCCTTCGCTCCAGGCGTGGGCGTAGTTGTCGGCCATCTCGCCGCCGGGGCTGAGCGGCATGTTGCCGCGCGCAATGGTCGCCGCATCCCAGGTGGAGCCGATCAGCGTCATGTAGATCGGGAAGGCGAAGATCAGCACGCCCAGGATCAGCACGGCGTGCGGCACGAGGTCGAGGATCCGGCCCCCTGTCTTGCTTTGGGCCGTCATGTGTAGTGCACCTTGCGTTCGATGAAGCGGAACTGGATGGCGGTCAGCGCGATGACCACCAGCATCAGCAGCACCGACTGCGCCGACGAACTGCCGAGGTCGTTGTTGATCACGCCGTCGAGGTAGACGCGGTAGATCAGCGTCTCGGTGGCCTTGCCCGGCCCGCCCTTGGTCAGCGCGTGGATGACGCCGAAGGTCTCGAAGAAGGCGTAGACGACGTTCACCACCAGCAGGAAGAAGGTGGTCGGCGACAGCAGCGGGAACGTCACCGTCCAGAACCGCCGCACCGGCCCGGCGCCGTCGATGGCCGCCGCCTCCAGCAGCGAGCGCGGGATCGCCTGCAGGCCCGCCAGGAAGAAGATGAAGTTGTAGCTGACCTGCTTCCACGCCGAGGCCAACACCACCATGGTCAGCGCCTGGGTGTCGTTCAACCGGTAGTCCCAGCGCAGGCCGACGTTGTTGAGCGCCCGGCCGAGCACGCCGATCTCCGGGTTGAAGATGAACATCCACAGCACGGCGGCCACCGCCGGCGCCACCGCATAGGGCCAGATCAGCAGCGTCTTGTAGGCGCCGCGCCCGCGGATCTGCGCGTTCGCCAGCACGGCGAACAGCAGCGCCAGCACCATCGACAGCACGGTCACGGCGGTGCTGAACACCGCGGTGACCCGCAGGGTGCCGAGGTAGTTCGGATCGGTCAGCACGATCTCGAAATTCTCGAACCAGACGAAGGTCTGGCGCAGGCCGAAGGCGTCCTGCAGCAGCATGGACTGTTCGATGGCCTGGACCGCCGGCCAATGGAAGAAGACGAGGATGATCGCCACCTGCGGCGCCAGCAGCAGGTAGGGAAGCCACTTGTTCTCGAAAACGACGCGTCGCTGCATGGAAATCCTTATGCTTTCCCTCTCCCCTCCGGGGGGAGGGAGGGGCCTGCGCACAGCGCGGGATGGTGAGGGCAAATCCAAGAATCCCTGGACACACCCTCACCCGGCCGCTGCGCGGCCACCCTCTCCCCGGAGGGGAGAGGGCTCGTCATGTCCTCAGCCCTTGTTGGCCCGCTCGAAGTTGCGCAGCACGGCGTTGCCGCGCTGGACGGCGGTGTCGAGCGCCTGCTGGGCGGACTGCTGGCCCTGGAAGGCCTTCTCCATCTCCTCCTGGATGATGTTGCGGATCTCCGGCAGGCCGCCGAGGCGCAGGCCCTTGCTGTTCGGCGTCACGTCGGAGCGCGCCATCTGCAGGTACGGCACGTCGGCGCCGGGGTTCTTCTCATAGAAGCCCGTGGCCTTCGCCGCCTCATAGCCCTTGGCGGTGATCGGCAGGTAGCCGGTGTCCATGTGCCACTTGGCGTCCACCTCCGGCTGGCTGACGTACTTCATGAACTCGGCCACCGCCTTGTACTCGTCCGGCGTCCGCTTGGGCGCGCTCATCACCCAGAACGAGGCGCCGCCGATGATCGAGTTCTTCGGCGCGTCCTTGACCTCCGGCCAATAGGGCAGCATGGCCGCGCCCCAGGCGAACTTCGCCTCCTTGATGGTGCGCAGGCGCAGGCCGGAGGAGGCCGTCTGCATGGCGCACTCGCCGGCCGGGAACAGCGCGTCCGGCGCGTTGTCGCGGCCGGCGTACTTGAACAGCCCGTCCTTCTGCATGTCGATCAGCGTCTGCAGGTGCTTGACGTGCAGCGGGGTGTTGATCTTCAGCTCGGCGTTCAGCCCCTTGAAGCCGTTCTCCTGCGTGGCGAAGGGCACGTTGTGGATGGCGCTGAACTGCTCGAACTGCGCCCAGGTCGGCCAGGACGTGGTGTACGGGCAGGCGTGGCCGGACGCCTTCAGCTTCTTCGTCGCCTCGATCAGCTCCGGCCAGGTCTTGGGCGGGCTGTTGGGGTCGAGCCCGGCCTTCTGGAAGGCATCCTTGTTGTAGAACAGGATGGTGGTGGAGCTGTTGAACGGCATCGACATCAGCTTGCCGTCCGCCGACGTGTAATAACCCGCCACCGACGGCAGGTAGCTCTTGGGGTCGAGGGTCGAGCCCGTCTCCTCCAGCAGCTTGTAGACCGGCTTGATGGCCGGGCCGGCGGCCATCATGGTGGCGGTGCCGACCTCGAACATCTGCACGATGTGCGGCGCGTTGCCGGCGCGGAAGGCGGCGATAGCGGCCTGCATGGTCTCCGGATAGGCGCCCTTGTAGGTCGGGTTGACCTGCACCTTGTCCTGCGACTTGTTGAAGTCCTGGACGACCTGTTCGAGCTGCCCGCCGAGCGGCTGCGGCAGGCCGTGCCAGAACTCGATCTGGGTCTTCTGCGCGGCGGCCGGTGCGGCCATGGCGACGAGGGCGACCGCCGTGCCGGCGGCCAGCGTGAGACGTGTGGTCAAGAGAGAACCTCCCTGGTTTCTTGCGGAATGCCCGTACCCTGGTGGGGCGGGATGTCCGTCTCGTGTTGCTTCCGTGAACCTTACATAACGAAGCCCTGGCCGGAACGCACGCGTCCGACCGCCGCACGCCATCCGTCGTAGAGGCGGCGGCGTTCGGCCGCCGCCATGCGCGGCTCGAAGCGCTTCTGGCAGCGCCACGCCGACGCGATGGCGTCCAGCCCGCCATAGACGCCCGCGTGCATCCCCGCCAGATACGCGGCGCCCAGCGCCGTGGTCTCGATCACCTCCGGACGCTCGACGGCCACGTCGAGGATGTCGGCAAGGAACTGGCACATCCAGTCGTTGGCGACCATGC
>JAEYOB010000207.1 GCA_023412175.1 Pseudomonadota bacterium
TCCTGGTGCTGCGGAACGCAGAGGTCCGGGCCGCCGAGGCCGGGGCGGGGCCGGAGCCGAGCGCCGCAGCGGCACGGCGCTTGACCGAAGCCCGCCGCCGGCTTGCGCAGGCGGAGGCGGCGGCAGCCGCAGCGGCTGCGGCCGTGGCACGCGTGGGTGGACTTGCACCCGCGGCCGGCCGTGCAGAGGTTCTGGCCCTGCTGGGGGCAAACGACCCGCCGGTGCGACGGCGGCGGCGCGGGATCGAGCGCTGATCCGCCTTTGCGTCCCGGGAAGCACCCGGGACGAAGTGCAAACATTGCACCCATGTCGTGAGAGCGCCGGCACGCGGCACCGTGTTTCCGCGGGTGCTCGAATTCGCGACCCGCGCTCCTTTACCCTCGGCGGCAGTTCACCGTGGAGGAGTTCATGCGCAGTTTGTACGACCTGGCCGCTGCCGAATGGCGCAGCGCATCGCCCATCCGGGCACGGATCGCCGCCGTTTCGCTTGCCGCCACTGCAGCGCTTGCCGTCAGCATGTATGCGCATACCGTGGCGGCGGCGACGGCCGATCCGTTCGCGCCGGCGGTTTCGGCCGGCAACGCGGCGACGAACTTCCTGATCTGGGTGGTGCGCATTCTGGGATTCGGCGGTCTCGCGTTCGCGGCCATGCGCGGCTACTTCAAAAAATTCGACTTTGTGCTGCTCGGCTCGGTTCTGGGCGGCCTGCTGCTGGTCGCCGGCGCGCCGGCCATCATCAATTACCTGTTCTCGCTCGGCGGCCTGTCCGATGCCGGATCGATCGCCACGTACGGCGGCGTGAAGTAGGGCCGGACGATGCGGACGGGCGGCAGTGGGCGTCTGTGGACGCCGGTGTTCAGCGCCGTGGCGTATCCCGGCCATGTGCTGTGGGTTCCGCTCGAACTGTGGATCGTGAACGTGGTTGGATCCACGATCGTCGGGCTGGCCGTCGGAGTGTCCGACGGCACCGGAATCCGCACCGAGCTTACGGCGGTTGTCGGCATTGCGGTGCATCTGTTCTTCGCCCGCGCCTACCGCAGGGACCGCCATGTGGTGAACGTCTGGCGCGCACGGTTCGGAAGCGGCCCGATGGCGCCTCGCCGGCGGCTGCCCTCTCTCATTGAGCGCGGCCGCGTCATCGGCGGTGAACCGTGACGGGCGCAGAGGAGCTCGCTGTTCTGCTCGCCGGCGACACACCGCTGGAGATGGCCGCCACTTTCCTGGCGGCCGTGTCGGCGACCGTGGGAGTGGCGACCGTAGCGGTTCCCGGGTTGCGGCGCTTGGTAGCGCCGCCGCTCAAACAATCGCGCATCACCGACCTTGTGCAGCTCGACACGGCCCTGGCCGACGGCCGCACGTTGCGAACCCGGGAGGGCGGGTTGACCGCCACCATCGAGGTCGCGGGTCTCGATATGGCTGGAGCGACGGAAGGAGAACGCCTTGCGCGGCGGGCCGAACGCAAGGCCATGTTCCTGGCTCTCAGCGAGCTGAACGTGCACGTGCGCGTCTACGAGCTGCACGAGAAGGTGGCCCGGCCTCAGGCCAGGGTGAACCGTCCGCCGCGTGGTGACGCGGAAGGGCTGGTGATGCGGCAGCGCATCGTCGAGCGCTGGGAGAAGCAGTTCGCGTTTGCGTTCCGCAACCGCCACGTCATCGCCCTGAGCGTCGGAGACGATTCAGAGGGTGCGCGCGAACGGCTGGACAAGGCCCGCGTCGCTGTGGCGCGGGCGCTCCACGAGTACGGACCGCGTGATCTTGGCGAACGCGAGGACGGCGGCAGCGATCTGCTGGAATGGTGGGGCTCGCTGCTGAGCCGGGTCTCGCGGCCGCAGCCGGTCGGCCGGTCCGATCTGGCGCGGCGCCTGATGACGGATCGGGTCTATCTCGACCCGGACACCGGTCTGCTGACGTGGCGGCACGGACAGGCCGCGCGGTACGCGCACGTGGTGGGGGTGTCGAGCTGGGGGCAGACGTCTTCCGAGGACATGGCGGCGCAACTGATGGCGCTCGACGGCGAGGTGCTGATCGTCCATCAGGCGCATGTGCACAGCGAGATGACCGGCCAGGTCGTGCTGAAGCACATCGAGCGCGGCGCCGCCTCGACCTGGGTCAGCAGCCAGGCGCGCGAAGAGTTCGACACCGTCAAGGAAATCATCCAGCCGAACGCCCCGGAGCGCGAGCGACTCATGCGCTACTCGATGACGGTGATCGCCTTCGGTGATACGCCGGCGGAGGCGCGCACGGTGGCTGAGAACGTTGAAAACGTGATCAAGGGTTTCGAGGCGGAGACCGTCATCGAGGGCGACGTCGCAGGCGTCGTCTGGTGGGGCACGCAGCCGGGCTGGGAAGCCTGGGGCTTCGTGCGGGAGCTGAGGCCGGTCTGCCAGAACGCCGCAGACCTGATCCCGTTCGAGACCCCGCGGGAGGGCCTGCGGCGTTGCGCATGGGGCGAAGGCTACATGCTGCGGGCACGCACATCCTCCGGCACGCCCTACTACGTGAACCTGCACGAAGGGCCCGGGCGCGATGAGCTGGCTCACGCAGCGTGGTTTGGCCGCACCGGTTCCGGCAAGACGACGGAGGTCGATATGCTGGTCTACGGTGCGCTCGAGCATTTCCCCGGGCTTCTGGGGGCCGAGTTCGACAGCCGGTTCGGTTCATACGTATCCACCACCATGGCCGGCGGGCGTTACGTGAGCCTGCTGGGCGAGGGTGTCGGTGGGGTGGCGGCGCAGCTGCAGCCGCTGCAACGGCCGCTGACCATCGCCAACCAGGCGCATCTCGTGAAGCTGTTGCGGCTCTTGACCGGGCTGTCCGACCCGGAGGCCGAACGGGCGTTCCAGATGCTGTTGAAGACTCTCCTGCAGATGGACCGGACCGGCTCGTCGCTGGACTCCCGTACGCTTCAGGAGCTGGTGCCGACCGTGTTCGAACGCGGATCGCCGGTGCGCACCGCCATGGAGAAGTGGCTGCCCGGCGGCAGCTACGGAAGCGTCTTCTCCGGCACCGATCATCTGCCGATCGAAGGGGCGGATCTCTACGCGTTCGATTTCACGACGGCGCTGAAGGATCCGGTGCTGGCGGGTCCTCTCGTGGAGGACGTGTCGCATCTTGTGACCGAACGGGTGCGCTCCGGTGCGCGCGGCGGCATCCTGAAGATCGACGAGACGGCGCATCTCTGGAGCAATCCGGTCTTTCTGGGTAAGGGCGTCGATTGGTTGGCCCAGCTGCGCAAGGATCTGATCGCGGTGATCACCATGTGGCAGCGCCCGTCGCAGCTGTCCGAGGTGCACCCGAACCTGCCGGCGATCATCCGTTCGCAGACGGCGACCTGGGTGTTCCACCGTGACCGGGGCGCGAAGCGCGCCGACTACGCCGAGTGGGTGACGGATCAGGAATTCGCCTTCATCGACGGCTCCGACGGCTCGTACGACCACATGGACCATCCCCTGCTGTTCAAGAAGCCGAACGCCGGCGAATCGCAGGTGCTCGAATTCTCGACGTCGGTTTTGGGAGAATTGGACTGCGCGTTCTCCAGCGACAAGGACCGCGTGGCTCGGGCCCGGGTGCTGCAGGAATGGGATCCGGTCGGCTGGAGGGATTCCTTCGTGGACGAATTCGGGGGACGGTGATGGGTGTGCAGGACATGTTGCGCCGCAGCGCTGCGGCCTTGGGAGACCGGTTGGCGGTATGGGGACGTCGCGGCGGCAGCCCGGCGGCGCCCGCAGCTCAAGTCTCGGACGGCGCCCGCGCGGACGGTGAGCCGATGGACCGCCGTGGATTGGCGACGGCGGTCGTGGCGCTGGCGGCCGCCCGGGCCCCCCGACAGCCGCGCGCA
>JAEYOB010000334.1 GCA_023412175.1 Pseudomonadota bacterium
TCCCGCCGCGGCGGGAGAGGGCGGGTGCGGGTTCTACCGCCCCTTGGACGCGACCTGCCCCCTGGCTGCGGGTGCCGGCTTCGCGGCGGCGGAGCAGGTGTACTGGTACTTGAGCGGACGGGCCGGATGGTGGCGGCCGTGGACCATGCCGGCGATGATGGCCGCCTGGGCGGCGCAGCGCGCCCGCGTGGGGTAGGCGACCGGCGCCTTGACGGTTTCGCAGGCGCCTGCCGTCATGCAGACGATCACGACCAGATGGAACATGGCGGTTTCCCCGAGGCGCCGTTGCTGTCCAACGCACCACAGGAAATCATTGTTCATCGATGCCGGGGCGGTGCATCGGAGATCGGCGGCCCGCCGCGCGGGGCACCCCGTCCGGTGGCGGGTTACAGCAGGTTGTCCGCGAAGTCGCCGATCATGGCCGACAGGAACAGGTCCAGCATCACCAGCGCCGCGGCGGCGATGCCGCTCACCTCCAGCGCGGTGCGCAGGACGAACCACTGATAGACCAGCATCGCCATCATGACGCCCAGCACCAGACCGTTGTCCAACCCCTCGGGCAGCACGCCGAGCTTGCCGAGCACCACGGCGGGCAGGTAGGCGCCCATCTGCACCACCGCCGCCCAATTGTTGGCGGCCACGGCGCCGGCGTAGCGTTCCGGGCGGTTGAGCATCGCGGCCACGCGGTACAGCACCAGCGGGAAGGCGGTCCAGTTCACCACGTAGGCGATGGCCTCGACCAGCACGATGTGCATCAGCGACGCCTCGACGCCCTGGTCGGCCAGCCGGAGCCCCAGCAGCAGCGCGTAGGCCGGCAGCACGATCACCGCGGCGTAGAAGGACTTCAGCGCCCCGTCTGCGGTGCGGTCGATGTAGTCGAGCCCGGTCGGATCGAACCGGGCGAGCCGGTAGGCGCCGAACACCGAATAGGCCACGTCGCGTGCGGTCAGCGTCATGCGCGCCTTGCCGAATCAGGGAAGCCGGGCGAAGACATCCCGGAGGATCGCCCCATAAATGTCGGTCAACCCGGCGAGATCGTCGAGGGCGACGTGCTCGTCCACCTTGTGCATGGTCTGTCCGACCAGCCCGAATTCGACCACCGGGCAATGGTCCTTGATGAAGCGCGCATCCGACGTGCCGCCGGTGGTCGAATATTCCGGGCGGCGGCCGGTGACCCGCTCGGCGGCGTCGGCGACCAGTTCGGTCAGGGGGCCGGGCGGCGTCAGGAAGGATTCGCCGCTGGTGCTCATGGTCAGGTCGTAGGCGCCGCCCACCGCGTCGAATTTGGCGCGCAGCCACGCCTCGATGGAGGCGGGGGTGTGGGCGTCGTTGAAGCGGATGTTGAACACCGCCGTGCCCTGCGCCGGGATCACGTTGGTCGCCGGATTGCCGACGTCCACCGTGGTCAGCGCCAGGGTCGAGGCCTGGAAATGCGCGGTGCCGTGGTCCAGCGGCTCCTCGGTGATCGCCACCAGCATGCGGGCCAGACGGGGCAGGGGATTGTCGGCGAGGTGCGGGTAGGCGGTGTGGCCCTGCGCCCCGTAGACGGTGAGCCGGCCGGTGGTGCTGCCGCGCCGGCCGATCTTGACCATGTCGCCGAGTCTGGCGGGGTTGGTGGGCTCGCCCACCACGCAGGCGTCCAGGCGCTCGCCGCGGGCCTTCAGCCAGTCCAGCACCTTCTTCGTGCCGTTGACCGCCACGCCCTCCTCGTCGCCGGTAATCAGCAGGCTGACCGAGCCGGCGGGCGTGCGCCCGGCCTCCAGCTCGCGCGCCACGGCGGCGACGAAGGCGGCGACCGCCCCCTTCATGTCCGCCGCCCCGCGGCCGTACAGCTTGCCGTTCAGGACCTCGCCGCCGAAGGGATCCACCGACCACGCCTTCCGGTCGCCGGGCGGCACCACGTCGGTGTGCCCGGCGAAGCAGAAGTTCCTGCCCGACGTGCCGAGGCGCGCGTACAGGTTCTCCACCGCTGCCGTGCCCGGCTCCTCGAAGCGCAGGCGGTGGCAGGCGAAGCCCAGCGGCGTCAGGGCCGCCTCAAGCACGCCGAGCGCGCCGGAATCCTCCGGCGTCACGCTCGGGCAGCGGATCAGGGCCTGGGCCAGGGCAACCGGGTCGAGCGTGGCGGGATCGATGGACATCAGTCGCGCAGCAGGTCGTTGATCGAGGTCTTGGAGCGGGTCTTCTCGTCGACGCGCTTGACGATCACGCAGCAGTACAGGCCCGGGCCGGGCGTGCCGTCGGGCAGCGGCTTGCCGGGGATGGTGCCGGGCACCACCACCGAATAGGCCGGCACGCGGCCCACGAACACCTCGCCGGTGGCGCGGTCGACGATCTTGGTCGAGGCGCCGATGTAGCAGCCCATGGAGACCACGGCGCCGCGTTCGACCACCACGCCCTCGGCCACCTCGGAACGGGCGCCGATGAAGCAGTCGTCCTCGATGATGACCGGGCCGGCCTGCAGCGGCTCCAGCACGCCGCCGATGCCGACGCCGCCGGAGAGGTGCACGTCCTTGCCGATCTGGGCGCACGAACCGACCGTCGCCCACGTGTCGACCATGGTGCCGCTGTCGACGTAGGCGCCGACGTTCACGTACGACGGCATCAGCACGACGCCCGGCGCGAGGT
>JAEYOB010000339.1 GCA_023412175.1 Pseudomonadota bacterium
GCCTTGGCGCGGATCCGGCGTGCTCCGATCCCGCCCGCGTCTTTCGCCTGCCCGGCTCGGTCCATGGCCGCACCGGCCGCCCGTGCCGGATCATCGAAGGGACTGGCGAGACCTTTGATTTCGAGGCCCTCTTTGTCAATCGGCGCCCAAAGTTGACCCCCGATCGGCGTCCAATTTTGACCCCCTTGCGCGGTGCGAGAGACGGGCCTGACGCGCCGAAGCCCTTCCCAACCGGCGCAGGCGGGTCAGGGCCGTCTCGGTGCGCGATGATCTGGTTCAGGCCCGGGTCTTGAAGCGCCAGCTGTCGTTGCCGGTCTCGACGATGTCGCAGTGGTGGGTGAGCCGGTCGAGGAGTGCGGTGGTCATCTTGGCGTCACCGAAGACGCTGGGCCATTCGCCGAAGGCGAGGTTCGTGGTGACAATGACCGAGGTCTGTTCGTAGAGCTTGCTGACGAGGTGGAAGAGCAGCTGTCCGCCAGCTTGGGCGAAGGGCAGGTACCCGAGTTCGTCGAGCACGACAAAGTCGAGCCGGCCCAGATGATCAGCGAGCCGCCCCTGCCTGCCGCCGCGGGCCTCGGCCTCGAGCTTGTTGACCAGATCGACGACGTTGAAGAAGCGGCCGCGGGCGCCGCCGCGGATGCAGGCGCGGGCGATGGCGACGGCGATATGGGTCTTGCCGGTCCCGGTACCGCCGATCAGCACGATGTTGCGCTGCTGCTCCAAGAAGCCGCCGCCGGCCAGGTCGCGGACCAGCGTCTCGTTGACCGGCGTGTCGTCGAAGGTGAAGTCCTCGAGTTCCTTGGCCAGCGGCAGCTTGGCGATGGCGATCTGGTACTTGATCGAGCGCGCCTGCTTCTCGCTGAGTTCAGCCGACATGAGATCCCCGACGACCTTCTGGGGCTCATGCTGGCGCTTCACCGCGGCCGCGACGATCTCGTCGTAGGCGGCCTTCATGCCGAACAGCTTGAGCCCACTCATTGCGGCCAATATCTCGGTTCTCTCCATCATACTGTTCTCCTGAGGCGGTCGTACCGGACGCAGTCGGCAGCCGGCTCGCAGGTGAGCCTGAGCGCGGCGGGCGTCATGATCGTCGCCGGCGGTCCGGGATCGCGGCGACGGGCGAGGATGTTGAGGATGACGTCGGCGGAATGGACCCCGTCGGCGAGCGCCTCGGCGCAGGCGGCCTCCACCGCGGGCAGACCGTCCGTCAGTACCGTGCCGAGGATCTCCACCATCTGCCGATCACCGTCGGGCGCGGCGCGGAGCTTGCGACGGACGCGCTCGATGGCCCCGGGCAGCACCCAGTCCTTGAACGGCGCGCCGTTGCGCAACGCGCCGGGCTTGCGGGCCAGCACGGGCACGTAATGCCAGGGGTCGTAGATCGTGCCGCCACGTCCGAAGGCACGGACATGCGCACCGACGATGCGGCCGTCCTGCCGCAGCTCGATGCGGTCGGCGTAGGCGCGGACCTCCACCGGCCGTCCCACGGCGCTGGCCGACACCGAGTACTTGTTGTTGTCGAAGCGGACGAGGCAGGTCTTGGAGACCGAGGCCGTCACCGCATGGAAGCCGTCGAAGGACCCCCGATACGGCACGAGGCTCGGGCGCTCGGCCTCGAACGCTTCCCAGATCGTCCGGTCGCGCAGCTCGGGATGCCGGTTCGACTTGGCCCAGGCGACGCAGCGATCGAGCAACCAGGCGTTCAACTCTTCATAGCTCTTCACTCGCACCCGGGGCGCAAAAAAGCGCTGGCGGACCACGCCGACCTGGTTCTCGACCTGACCCTTCTCCCAGCCCGAGGCCGGCGTGCACGCCACCGGCTCGACCAGATAGTGACTGCACATCTGCTGGAAGCGGCGATTGTAGGCGCGCTCGCGGCCGACGAAGATCGCGTCCACCGCCGTCTTCATGTTGTCGTAGATCCCGCGCGTGCAGGCGCCCTTGAAGAAGGCGAACGCCCGGTCGTGGGCGTCGAACACCATCTCCTGGCTCTCGCGGGGGTAGGCCCTGACGAACAGCATCCGGCTGTGGCAGAGCCGGACATGCGCCACCTTCACCGTCGTGGTGACGCCGTCGATCAGCACCACTTCGTGGCTCCAGTCGAACTGGTATGCCTCGCCCGGCTCGAAGCTCAGCGGTACAAAGGCCGAGGCCGACGCCGCGTTCTCGCTGCGCCGCCACGTCGCCGCGTAGCGCCGTACAGCGTCATAGCCGCCTTCGTAGCCCAGCCCACGCAGCTCCTCATAGATTCGCATCAGCGTCAGCCGCTCCCGGGCCGCGCGCGCCGCGTTCGTCGCCAGCAACCGGTCGAGCTCGTCCCGCCACGGCCCGATCCTCGGCTGCGGCTGAACCTCGCGCTCGTAGTCGAACGAAGTCGCCTCGCACCGCAGGATCTTGCGCACCGTGTTGCGCGCAATGTGCAGATCGCGGCTGATCTGCTTGATCGTCCTGCCGCGCACGAAGAACTCGCGGCGAACCCGCGCGATCGTGTCCACGCCCTTCATCCCCCTCCCGCCCGTCCACCAGAATGGACGGGCAGTGTCCGCAGCACCGCGCGCGAAGAGGGGTCAATTTTGGACGCCGATCCTCCCGCTCAGGGGGTCAACATTCCACGCCGATCCACAACGAACACCAGAAAGCCTTCGTCGAGCAGCGCCCGGTGCAGGGGGACCGTCCGTTCCGACGACCGGTTCTTCAGCGGCCCGGCATCGGGATCGAACTTCATGCACCAGATCCCGTCGACCGCCACGATGTCCTCCCGCCGCAGCTGGCACACTTCCGAGACCCGCGCACCGGAATAG
>JAEYOB010000388.1 GCA_023412175.1 Pseudomonadota bacterium
CGGATCGCCTCCAGCGCCACCTTCGCCTTGAACTCCGCTGAATACCGCTTCCGATTCCCCGTCATCGGGTCCGTCCTTTCCGTCGGGCGAACCAAGCTTATCCAACTGTCCGGGAAACGGGGACCACCTCACATTCAAAGAGACCAGGCACGCAGTTTGTCCGTGCGCCACCTCGGCGTTCGGCGCCACGGTCACCCGAACTCCATCCGCGTCGGTTGATCACCAGCGGAGCTTCGGCAACCTCTTGCCCGCACCACCTCCGTGCAAAAACCTGGCGCCAAAGTCTCTTCGTTCCGCTTCGATCACCCCTGTTCGGCACCACGAGGCTGCTTGCTTTATGTCAATTTCGGCCAACACGTTTGCCCATTCATATGGATTTGGTAAAAGCATTTTACCATTGCACGTTCTGGTCATATTGTTTATCCATTCCTTCGGGCTTTGATGCGCACTCCGACCGTTCGTGGTGCCAGCGGACAATAAAATTTCCAAACCCAGGCCGACGGACAGCACCCGCAGCTGTGCGGCGCATCATGTTGGAGGAAACGATGACTTGGTCGCAGGTATACGATCCATTCAACAACATGTGGTTGTCGACGTTGCGTCCGACCCACCACCGCCATGGTCATCGGCCGGCAGCCGCCTGACCCGCGCCTGCGCAAGAAGCGTCCCAGCGGCGCAGGCGTGACCACTGGGGACCGGCCGGGCGCGGTCCGCGCCGGTCCCATTTCTTCCCGACATCCCACCATCCGATGTTCGTTCCCCGAGGAGCCACCATGCGCATGCCCACCTTCCGCAAACTCCTGGTCGCCAACCGCGGCGAGATCGCCATCCGCGTGTTGCGCGCCGCGACCGAGCTGGGCATTCCCACCGTGGCCGTGTACTCCCGCGAGGACCGCTTCGCGCTGCACCGCTTCAAGGCGGACGAGAGCTATCAAATCGGTGAGGGCAAGGGCCCCATCGAGGCCTACCTCGACATCGAGGCCATCATCGCCGTCGCCGTGCGGACCGGCGCGGACGCCATTCACCCCGGCTATGGCTTCCTCTCCGAGAACCCGGCCTTCGCCGACGCCTGCCACGACGCCGGCATCACATTCATCGGACCTGGTTCCGACACCATGCGCCTGCTCGGCAACAAGGTGGCGGCGCGCAACCTCGCCGTCTCGGCGGGCGTGCCGGTGATGCCCGCGACCGGCGCGCTGCCGGACGACATGGCCGAGGTGGCGCGGCTGGCCGAGGGGATCAGCTACCCCTTGATGCTCAAGGCGAGCTGGGGCGGCGGCGGGCGCGGCATGCGCGTCATCGAGACGCCCAGGGACCTTCCCGACATGGTCGCCGCCGCCAAGCGCGAGGCGCAGGCCGCCTTCGGCAACGGCGAGGTCTACCTGGAAAAGCTCGTCCGCCGGGCCCGCCACGTCGAGGTGCAGGTGTTGGGCGACGGCCATGGCACCCTGGTCCACCTGTTCGAGCGCGACTGTTCGGTGCAGCGCCGCAACCAGAAGGTCGTCGAACGCGCCCCGGCTGTCTACCTGACCGCCGACGAGCGCGCCGGCCTGTGCAACGCGGCGCTGAAGCTCGCCAGGGCGGCCGAGTACCGCAACGCCGGCACGGTGGAGTTCCTGATGGACGCCGATACCGGCGCCTTCTACTTCATCGAGGTCAACCCGCGCATCCAGGTCGAGCACACGATCACCGAGGCGGTCACCGGCATCGACATCGTGAAGGCGCAGATCCGCATTGCCGCCGGCGCCCGGATCGGCACTGCGGAGAGCGGGGTCCCCGTCCAGTCCGGCATCCATCTCAACGGCCACGCCATCCAGTGCCGCCTGACCACTGAGGATCCGGACAACAACTTCATCCCCGACTACGGCCGCATCAGCACCTACCGCGGCGCCAACGGGTTCGGCATCCGCCTGGACGGCGGCACCGCCTTCTCCGGCGCCCTGATCACCCGCCATTACGACAGCCTGCTGGAGAAGGTCGTCGCCTGGGCGCCGACGCCGGACGAGGCGATCGCGCGCATGGACCGGGCATTGCGCGAGTTCCGCATCCGCGGCGTGGCGACCAACCTCGCCTTCCTGGAGGCGCTGATCGGCCATCCGGAGTTCCGCGCCGCCACCTACACCACGCGCTTCATCGACACGACGCCCGAATTGTTCCAGCGCGAGCTGCGGCGCGACCGCGCCACGCGCCTGCTGACCTTCCTGGCCGACGTGATGGTCAACGGCAATCCGGAACTGAAGGGCAAGGCCGTTGCGCGTCCGGCCGACCCGAAGCCCCCCGCCGTCTCCCCCGCCGCCCTGGACGCGCCGCCACCGGGCCTCAAGCAGCGCCTGGAGATGGACGGTGCCGGCGCCGTCGCCAAGTGGCTGCGGTCCCAGAGCAGGGTGCTGGTGACCGACACCACGTTCCGCGATGCCCACCAGTCGCTGCTGGCGACGCGCGTGCGCAGCCATGACCTGCTGGCGGTGGCGCCGGCCTACGCCCGGCTGCTGCCGCAGCTCTTCTCCGTGGAGTGCTGGGGCGGCGCCACCTTCGACGTCGCCATGCGCTTCCTCAAGGAGGATCCGTGGGAACGCCTCGCCAGGCTGCGGGCGGCGATGCCGAACCTGCTCTTGCAGATGCTGCTGCGCGCGTCGAACGCGGTGGGCTACGCCAACTACCCGGACAACGTGGTGCGCCACTTCGTACGGCAGGCAGCGGCCGGCGGCGTCGACGTGTTCCGCGTCTTCGACAGCCTGAACTGGGTCGAGAACATGCGCGTCGCCATGGACGCCGTGCGCGAGACCGGGGCGCTGTGCGAAGCCGCCATCTGCTATACCGGCGACCTGCTCGACCCCGACCGCGCCAAGTACGACCTGAAATACTACGTGGCCCTGGCCAAGGAGCTGGAGGCGGCCGGCGCCCACATCCTGGGCATCAAGGACATGGCCGGCCTGTGCAAGCCGGCCGCCGCCGGGCTGCTGGTGCGCACGCTGCGCCAGGAGGTCAGGCTGCCCATCCACTTCCACACCCACGACACCTCGGGCGCGAGTGCCGCCAGCGTGCTGGCGGCGGTGGATGCCGGGGTGGACGTGGTGGACGCCGCCATGGACAGCCTGTCCGGCCTGACCGCGCAGCCGCCGCTCGGCTCCATCGTCGCGGCTCTCAAGCACACGGCGCGCGACACCGGCCTGGACGACCGGGCGATCACCGAGCTTGCGCACTACTGGGAGCAGGTGCGGCGCTGCTATGCGCCGTTCGAGAGCGACGTGCGCGCCGGCTCGTCGGAGGTCTACCGGCACGAGATGCCCGGCGGCCAGTACACGAACCTGCGCGAGCAGGCGCGCGCTCTCGGCGTCGATGAGCACTGGGACCAAGTGGTCGAGGCCTACGCCGCGGTGAACCGTATGTTCGGCGACATCGTCAAGGTGACGCCGACCTCCAAGGTGGTCGGCGACATGGCGCTGATGATGGTGACCAGCGGCCTGTCGGAAGCCGACGTGCTCGACCCCGCCAGGGAGGTCGCCTTCCCGGAGTCCGTCGTGCAACTCATGCGCGGGGAGCTGGGCCAGCCGCCGGGCGGCTTCCCCGAGGCGCTGCAACGGAAGGTGCTGAAGGGTGAGGCGCCGCTGCCGGGCCGTCCAGGTGCGCTGATGCCGGCCGCCGACTTGGAGGCCGAGCGTGCCGAGGCCGCGCGCAAGGTGGGGCATGCGGTGGACGACCGCCAGCTCGCCTCGTACCTGATGTACCCCAAGGTGTTCACCGACTTCGCCCAGCACCGCAAGGCCTACGGCGACGTGGGCGTGCTGCCCACCCCGGTGTTCTTCCACGGGTTGGTGCAAGGCGAGGAGGTCTCGCTGCACCTGGAGCCGGGCAAGGTACTGATCGTGCGCTATCTGGCGACCGGCGAAGCGGACGAGAGCGGACGGCGCGCGGTGTTCTTCGAGCTGAACGGACAGCCGCGCACCATCAAGGTGGCCGACCGCCGGGTGACGCCGGCGCGCGCCGCACATCCCAAGGTCGAGGACGGCAACGTCGCCCATGTCGGCGCGCCGATGCCGGGCCTGGTCACCGCCATCCTCGTGCGGCCCGGCCAAGTGGTGGAAGCCGGCGATGGGCTCCTCTCTCTCGAGGCGATGAAGATGGAGACCACAGTGCGCGCCGACCGCACGGGCACCGTGGAGCGCGTGGTGGCCGAACTGGGCCGCAACGTGGAGACCAAGGATCTGCTCGTGGTGATGGCACCGTGAGCCGGCACGCCTATCCGCCGGCCCGCCTCTATGAGGCCATCGTGCATCTGCGACGGCTCGGCCACATGGTGAGCTGCCACAGCCGCCGGCACCGGCTGCACCGGCTCGACGACGCCATCCTGACGGAGGAAGCCCTGCTGGAGCGCGCGATGGGCGCGTTCCGGCACAAGCACGCCGACATGCCACCCCCGCACCGAGGGAGCCACTGAGGCGAGCCCCTGAGTCGAACCACCGAGCCAAAACGTCCCCGTCAAGAGGGGCGCCGCACAACACAGTTCTCCAGGAGGAGCCCCCCATGGACCAGGATGACAATTCCCTCGACGTGCCCTTCGCCCAGAAGCTCTGCGAGCGGATGGCGGAGGAGTTCGGGTTGATGGTGTCGGTGATGGTGGAGCGCGGCGTCATCGTCGCCTCCAGCGCCCGCCATCGCATCGGTACCACGCACGCCATCGCCGCCCGCGTCATGGCGGGCGAGGCCGACGAGATCATCGTCACCCGCTGGCAGGCCATGTGGTCCAAGACCATGCGGCCGGGCTGCAACACGGCCCTGGAGTTCAGGGGGCGCCGCATCGCCAGCCTGGGCGTCGCCGGCAATCCGGCGACGGCGCGGCGCTTTGCCCAGCTCTTCAAGTTCTGCGTGCTGTCGCTGATGGAGGCGCACATCGCTACCATCGAGCACGAGCGCCGCGCCTCGGACGAACGGCGCGCCGCGCGCGTCCACCTGGCGGAAGAGTTCGAGACGGACATCCACGGCATCGTCCAGATCGTCTCGGATGCCGCCGCCAAGCTCCAGGGCAGCGCCCACACGCTGTCCACCATCGCCGAACAGACCCGCCATCAGAGCGGCACCGTGGCCGCGGCCACGTCACAGACCGCCGCCAACGTGCATGCCGTCGCCTCCGCGTCGGAGGAACTGTCGGCCTCCATTGGCGAGATCACCCGGCAGGTGATGGAGTCCTCTCGGATATCCCGCGACGCGGTGACGGTGGTGGAGTCCACCAACACCACCGTGGAGAGCCTGGCCACCGCCGCCCAGCGGATCGGCGACGTGGTGAAGCTGATCAACGACATCGCCTCGCAGACCAATCTGCTGGCCTTGAATGCCACCATCGAAGCCGCTCGTGCCGGCGAAGCGGGTAAGGGCTTCGCGGTGGTTGCCGGCGAGGTCAAGAGCCTTGCCACCCAGACCGCCAAGGCGACCGATGAAATCGCCACGCAGATCGCCGGAATCCAGGCGGCTACCACGGGAGCGGTGGACGCCATGCGCGCGGTCGGCCGTACGGTGGCGCGCCTGGACGAGATCGCCGGCACCATCGCCGCGGCCGTGGAACAGCAAGCCGCGGCCACGTGCGAGATCGGCCGCAACGTCGGCGAGACCGCCCGTGCCGTGCATGCGGTGGAGACCAGCATCGTGCAGGTGAGCGA
>JAEYOB010000509.1 GCA_023412175.1 Pseudomonadota bacterium
GTTGGGGGGGGGGCGGCTTGCCTCCATGGGGGGCAAGGGGCGCCCTTCACCTCATTCCGCGGCCAGGGGCTGCGGCGTGGCGGGCTGGCGGAAGGCGCCCAGCAGCTCGGCTTCGCGGGTCTTCGCGGCGACGAGGTTGCGCTCCTTCACCGGGCCGTAGCCGCGGATGTCCATGGGCAGGCTGGCGATCTCGACGGCGAGGCCGAGGTTCTCGCGCGTCAGCTTCGTCAGCATCTCGCCCACCGTCGCCTCGAAATCGGCGATCAGCTGGCGCTCCATCCGCCGCTCCGGCAGCCAGCCGAACGGGTCGAGCATGGTGCCGCGCAGCCGGCGGCCCTTGGCGAGCCAGACGAACGCCTTGCGCATCCACGGGCCGTAGGCGCGCTTCTTCGGCTCGCCGCCGTCCTCGCCATGCTGGCCGAGCACCGGCGGGGACAGGTGGAACTTCACCGTCCAGTCGCCCTCGAACATGCGGTCCAGCTTCTCGAAGAAGCCGCTGTCGGTGTAGAGGCGCGCCACCTCGTACTCGTCCTTGTAGGCCATCAGCTTGAACAGCGACCGCGCCACCGCCTCGGTCAGCACGGTGGAACCGGACACCTTCTGGCCCTCGACGCGGCGGGTCCAGTCCACCGTCGCGTGGTAGCGCGAGGCGTAGGCGGCGTCCTGGTACTCGGTGAGGAAGCGGGTGCGGCGCTCGATCACCTCGTCCAGCGTCTCGGAAACGCGGCGCTGCTCGGCGATGGGCGCCGTGCCCTGGCTCTCCGGCGGCGCCGCCGCAGCCTGGACGGCGGCGAGGTCGTGCGCGGCGAGGCGGCCCCACAGGAAGGCCTGCTTGTTCATCTCCACGGCCGCGCCGTTCAGCTCGATGGCATTCAGCAGCGCCTCGGCCGACAGCGGGATCAGCCCCTTCTGCCAAGCGAAGCCGAGCATGAACGGGTTGGAGGCGATGCTGTCGCCCAGGAGCGCCACCGCCAGCTTGGTGGCGTCCACCGCGGTGACGTGGTCCTTGCCGCCGCAGGCCTTCTCGATGTCGCCGACGAGATCGGCGACGGGGATCGTCAGGTCGCGCTGCTTGGTGAAGTCGGCGGTGATCAGTTCGTGCGTGTTGACCACGGCGCGGGTCCAGCCGGCGTTCATCTTCGACAGGCCGTCGCCGGCCGCCGCGACCACCACGTCGCAGGCCACCACCGCGTCCGCGCCGCCGGCGGCGATGCGGACGGAGTGGATGTCCTCCGGCGCCTTGCCGATGCGGATGTGGCTGGTCACCGCGCCGCCCTTCTGGGCGAGGCCGGTCATGTCGAGCACGCCGACGCCCTTGCCCTCCAGGTGCGCGGCCATGCCGAGCAGGGCGCCCACCGTCACCACGCCGGTGCCGCCGACGCCGGTGATGTAGATGCTCCACGGCCGCTCGTCGATGGAGGGGAGCACCGGGTCGGGCAGCGACGATGCGTCGGCCGGACCCTTGGCGACCGGCTTGGGCTTGCGGAGCTGGCCGCCCTCGATGGTGACGAAGCTCGGGCAGAAGCCCTTCACGCAGGAGAAGTCCTTGTTGCAGGTGGACTGGTCGATCTGCCGCTTGCGGCCGAACTCGGTCTCCACCGGGATGACCGACACGCAGTTCGACTTGACCGAGCAGTCGCCGCACGCCTCGCAGACCAGCTCGTTGATGACGGTGCGCTTGGCGAGGTCCGGCATCTTGCCGCGCTTGCGCCGCCGCCGCTTCTCGGTGGCGCAGGTCTGGTCGTAGATCAGGATGGTGACGCCGCCCTCCTCGCGCATTTCCTTCTGGACGCGGTCGAGGTCGTCGCGGTGCTCGACGGAGGTGAAGGGCGGCAGGCCGGAATCGACGCCGTACTTCTCCGGCTCGTCGGAGACCACGACGATGCGCTGGACGCCCTCGGCGGTGAGCTGCTTGGCGAGCGAACTGACGGTCAGCGTGCCGTCCAGCGGCTGGCCGCCGGTCATGGCGACCGCATCGTTGAACAGGATCTTGTAGGTGATGTTCACCTTGGCGGCGATGGCCTGCCGGATCGCCAGGATGCCGGAGTGATAGTAGGTGCCGTCGCCGAGATTGGCGAACAGGTGCTTCTCCTCGGTGAAGGGCGCCTGTCCGACCCACGGCACGCCCTCGCCGCCCATCTGGGTGAAGGTGTCGGTCTTGCGGTCGAGCCACGTCGCCATGTAGTGGCAGCCGATGCCGCCCAGCGCGCGGCTGCCGTCCGGCACCACGGTCGAGGTGTTGTGCGGGCAGCCCGAGCAGAAGGTCGGCTTGCGCACGATGCGCGCCACGTGCGCCTTCTGCTTCTCCTGGGCGTCGAGGAAGGCGACGCGCTGGCGGATCTGCTCGTTGTCGACGAAGCGCTGCAGGCGACGGCCGATGACCACGGCGATCTGCGCCGGCGACAGCTCGCCGGCCGAGGGGAGGATCCACTCGCCCTCTTCGTCGAACTTGCCGACCACGCGCGGGCGCACGTCCGGATGCCAGTTGTAGAGCTGCTCCTTGAGCTGGTTCTCGATGACCGCGCGCTTCTCCTCGACGACGACGACCTCCTCCAGCCCTTCGCAGAAGTGGCGGGCGCCCTCGCGCTCCAGCGGCCAGGGCATGGCCACCTTGTAGACGGTGATGCCCAGGTCGGACGCCATCTCCTCGCTGATGCCCAGCTCGTCGAAGGCTTGGCGGACGTCCAGATAGCTCTTGCCGGTGGTGACGATGCCGAAGCGCGGGCGCGGCGAGGAGATCACCACCTGGTCCAGCTTGTTGGCACGCGCGAACGCCAGCGCGGCGTACAGCTTGTGCTTCATCAGCCGGTATTCCTGCTCCAGCGGCGGGTCCGGCCAGCGGATGTTCAGGCCCCCCATCGGCATGGGGAAGTCCTCGGGGACGATCGGGGCCACACGGTGCGGGTCGACCATCACGGACGCCGAGGTGTCCACCGTCTCGGCGATCGTCTTCATGGCGATCCAGCAGCCGGACCAGCGGCTCATCGCCCAGCCGATCAGGCCGTAATCCAGGATCTCCTGCACGCTGGCCGGGTTCAGCACCGGGATCATGGCGTGCATGAAGGCGTGTTCGGACTGGTTCGGGAAGGTGGAGGACTTGCAGTTGTGGTCGTCGCCGGCCAGCACCAGCACGCCGCCGTGGCGCGACGTGCCGGCGCCGTTGGCGTGTTTGAAGACGTCGCCGGAGCGGTCGACGCCCGGCCCCTTGCCGTACCACATCGCGAAGACGCCGTCGTACTTGGCACCGGGGAACATGCCGACCTGCTGGCTGCCCCACACCGCGGTGGCGCCCAGCTCCTCGTTCACGCCGGGCTGGAAGTGGATGTGGTTCTTCGCCAGGAACCGCTTGGCGTTCCACAGGTTCAGGTCGAGCCCGCCGAGCGGCGAGCCGCGGTAGCCCGAAATGAAGCACCCGGTGTTGAGCCCGGCGGCCAGATCGCGCTGGCGCTGCATCATCGGCAGGCGAACCAGGGCCTGGGTTCCGGTGAGGTACACGCGTCCCTGCTCGAGCGCGTATTTGTCGTCGAGAGTCACGGTGGCGAGAGCCATGCTTTCCATCCCCGTACGGCGCGGTGAAGTCACGCGCGTTCTTATGTTCGATCAGCAGAAAGGTAATATTCGCTGTCGTATCAGTCCATCGCCGGCCGGGGTGCCGCATGAAAAAGCAAGGAACGGTCGGCGGGAGCGTTTCCGTCGATATTGAATATGGGGATTGATGGGCCGAACGGTAATTACCGGTCCGGCCTATGGGGCGCGGTCAGCCGATCAGGCGCGCGTTGCGCGGGTCGCGCGGCGCCTCCGGCTCCTCCCAGCCCGTGCCCTCGACGATGGGATGGCGCTCGATCAGGGAGTCGACGCCCGCGGCGAGGCAGACGGCGAGGCTGCGGTCGGCCGCCGGGGCGTCCTCGCCGCGCGTCACCAGCCAGCGCAACCCGGCGTGGTGTGCCTTCAGTGTTTCGTAGAAGGCCGGCACGAACGGGTCCACCCTGGTGACGCAGCGCGCCAGGGAGCGGACGATCTCCTCCTGCACCGGATCGCCGGACACGCCGTGCTGGAGGTCGGCGACGACCACCCGCAGGGCGCCAAGGTTGATGTCGCGGCGCGCGAGCACGCTTTCCAACCGGTCCAGCGCGATCAGCAGGCGCAGGCGCCGCTCGCGCTCGGCCGGCGACGTGCCGCCGGGCAGACGGGGGGTGCCCTGGACATAAGGATGATCGCGACCCGGCGCGGAGCCCTGCGGGAACAGCGCCTC
>JAEYOB010000664.1 GCA_023412175.1 Pseudomonadota bacterium
CCGGCGCGCGTTCCGCCCCTTCGGCGTAGGCGCGGCCGTAGTAGCTGTCGAGCAGGATCCGCCTGATCTCGGCGACCAGCGGGAAGCGCGGGTTGGCGCCGGTGCACTGGTCGTCGAAGGCGGCCTCGGCGATGGCGTCCACCCTGGCGAGGAAGTCGGCCTCGGGCACGCCCGCGGCCTGGATGGAGGCGGGAATGTCCAGCGCCGCCTTCAGCTCCTCGACCCAGGCGATCAGCGTCTCGACCCGCTCGTGGTCGCGGCTGCCGCCGAGGCCGAGGTGGCGGGCGATCTCGGCGTAGCGGGCGACGCTCCTCGGCCGGTCGTACTGGCTGAAGGCGGTCTGCTTGGTGGGCACGTCCACCGCGTTGTAGCGGATCACGTTGGCGATCAGCAGCGCGTTGGCGACGCCGTGCGGCAGGTGGAACTCGGCGCCGAGCTTGTGCGCCATCGAGTGGCAGACGCCGAGGTAGGCGTTGGCGAAGGGGATGCCGGCCATCGTCGCGGCGTTGTGCACCAGCTCGCGCGCCTTCGGGTCCCTGGCGCCGTTGGCGTAGGCGGACGGCAGGTTCTCCTTGAGGAGCTTGAGGGCCTGAAGCGCCTGCCCGTCGGTGTATTCGTTGGCGACGACGGAGACGTAGGCCTCAAGGGCGTGCGTCACCGCGTCGATGCCGCCGGCGGCGGTCAGCCCCTTGGGCATGTCCATCACCAGATTGGCGTCGACGATCGCCATGGTCGGCGTCAGCTCGTAGTCGGCGATCGGGTACTTGATGCCGGTGCGCTCGTCGGTCACCACGGCGAAGGGCGTCACCTCCGACCCGGTGCCCGAGGTGGTCGGCACGGCGACGAACTGCGCCTTCACGCCCAGCGTCGGGAATTTGTAGATGCGCTTGCGGATGTCCATGAAGCGCAGCGCCAGATCCTCGAACGCCACGTCCGGCGCCTCGTACATCACCCACATGATCTTGGCCGCGTCCATCGGCGAGCCGCCGCCCAGCGCCAGGATCACGTCCGGCTGGAAGGCGTTGGCGAGCGCCAGACCGCGGCGCACCACCGCCAGCGTCGGGTCGGCGTTGACCTCGAAGAAGGTCTCGACCTCCAGGCCGAGGGACTTGAGGATGCGCACG
Source organism: Pseudomonadota bacterium (assembly GCA_023412175.1). Classification (GTDB taxonomy): domain Bacteria; phylum Pseudomonadota; class Alphaproteobacteria; order Azospirillales; family Azospirillaceae; genus Azospirillum. Next base: position 1,125 of record JAEYOB010000664.1, read on the forward strand.
GTCTCCGACACGTGGCCGTTCTCGAACAGGAAGCGGTCGGTGACGATCAGGCAGCGCTTTTTGCCGCGCAGCTCCTCAAGGGCGAAGGGCAGGCAGCCGCGGCGGAAGTAGATCGACTTCGGCAGCTTGTGCCAGAGCATGTTCTCGGCGCGCTTGGCCAGCGTCTTGCGGTTCAGCAGGTGCTGCGGCCCGACGTTCTCGGAGATCGAGTTGCCGCCCCACGAGCCGCAGCCCAGCGTCAGCGACGGGGCGAGGCGGAAGTTGTAGAGGTCGCCGATGCCGCCCTGGCTGGAGGGCGTGTTGATCAGGATGCGGGCGGTCTTCATGCGGTCGCCGAAGATCCGCAGGCGCTCGGTCTGCTGGTCCTGGTCGGTGTAGAGCGCCGACGTGTGGCCGATGCCGCCCAGCGCCACCAGCGCCGCCGCCTTGTCGCAGGCGTCGGCGAAGTCCTTCGCGCGGTAGAGGGCGAGGGTGGGGGACAGCTTCTCGTGGGCGAAGGGCTCGGCCTCGGAGACGTCCTCGACCTCGCCGATCAGAACCTTGGTGTTGGCGGGCACGGTCAGGCCGGCCATGGCGGCGATGGCCTGGGCCGACTGGCCGACGATGTCGGCGTTGAGGTGGCCGTCTACCAGCAGCACCTTGCGCACCGCGTCGGCCTCCTTGGCCGACAGGATATGGCCGCCGTGGTGGGCGAAGCGGTCGTGCACCGCGTCGTAGACCGCGTCCACGACGATGGCCGACTGCTCGGAGGCGCAGACCACGCCGTTGTCGAAGGTCTTGGACATCAGGATGGAGGCGACGGCGCGCTTGATGTCGGCGAATTCGTCGATCACCGCCGGGGTGTTGCCGGCGCCGACGCCGATGGCCGGCTTGCCCGAGCTGTAGGCCGCCTTGACCATGCCGGGGCCGCCGGTGGCGAGGATCAGGTTGATGTCGGGGTGGTGCATCACCGCGTTGGACAGCTCCAGCGACGGCTCGTCGATCCAGCCGATGATGCCCTCCGGCGCGCCGGCGGCGACGGCGGCCTCCAGGACGAGGCGGGCGGCCTCGCAGGTCGCCTTGCGGGCGCGGGGGTGTGGGGAGAAGACGATGCCGTTGCGTGTCTTCAGGCTGATCAGCGCCTTGAAGATGGCGGTCGAGGTCGGGTTGGTGGTCGGCACGATGGCGCAGATCAACCCGACCGGCTCGGCGATGGTGACGATGCCGGCCTCGCGGTCCTCGGAAAGGATTCCGCAGGTCTTCTCGTCCTTGTACTTGTTGTAGATGTACTCGGACGCGAAGTGGTTCTTGATCACCTTGTCTTCCATCACGCCCATGCGGGTCTCCTCCACCGCCAGCTTGGCGAGCGGGATGCGCGCGTTGGCGGCGGCCAGCGCCGCCTGCCGGAAGATCAGGTCCACCGTCTCCTGCGGGAAATCGGCGTAGATCCGCTGGGCGTCCTTGACCTTGGCGACCAGGGCGTTGAGTTCGGCAAGCGTGGTGACGGGCATGGCGGGTCTTCCTGCTTCGGCTGGAGGTGCGCGGCGGGCTGGGCGGACGGCTTCAGGCGGCCAGGCGCGTTTCGGAATGCGGGGCGGCTTCGGCGAGCCAACGCCCGGCGGCGGCCTCCGCTTCGACGCGCGTGAAGAACCAGCGGCTGTCCGGCGTCCACGACCGGTCACCGGAGGAGACGGCCCAGCACCACCACCCGTCGGGCAGCGGCGTGACGGCGATCGTCAGGCCGGAGGCGGCGTCGAGGGCGCGGCGGGTGCCGGAGGCGGAATCGATGTCCCAGAGCATGTGCATCTCCCTTGCGTCCGGCGGCGCGGCCGGTTGGCCATATCGGATGCCGCAGCGGCGCGGGTGGGTGTCTCGTCGGTGCTCATGCATCCCATGATCGTGGTTAATAGCCAATTAAAAGCCAGTGTGAATACCTCCATTTCGTAAGTACATGCAAATTGATAAGAGTAATAATTTAGTCTCTTCTTGCGTCGCTCAAGCTCCCCGCCGGCTTGGACGCGGCCGGACGGCGGCGGAGAACGCTTGCGTATTTCCCGCGGCGCGCTAGAACCCGCTCGTGACGATTCCCGGAGGACCCTGCATGCCTGTTGATCGCCTGCCCGACGCGTTGCGCGACCGCGCGGAGCGGCTGGTCGCCTCGCGGCGCTGGACGCGCGGCGACCTCGACCTGCTGCGCGCCCTGCTGGCGGTGGACAGCCTCGGGCGCGACGCCCTGCTGGGCGACGAGGCGCGGGCGCGCTCGCTGCGGTCGCTGACCAAGCTGGGCCTCGCCACCGAGACGGCCGACAGCGTGAGCATGGACGCCGACGCCAGGGCGGTCGCCGGGGCGGTGCTGACGTGGCACGCCGACAGGCAGGCGAAGGCCGCCGTCGGCCCGGCCGCCGAAGGGCGCAAGCGTGGCGAGGATCTCAAGCGCTCGCTGGCCGAGGCGGTGCGGGCGGTGTTCCCGCACATTCCCGACGAGGTCGCCATGGCCGCCGCGGTGCGCCTTGCCCCCGCCGCCACGAAGATGGGCGGCCGGCTGGCGGCGCAGTCGATGGTCGATGCGGGGGTGGCGATCCGCATGGAACGCTGGCGCCAGGCCGTCGCCGCCGAGCCCGAGGTGGCGGAGCGGGTGCAGGC
>JAEYOB010000587.1 GCA_023412175.1 Pseudomonadota bacterium
GCCACCAGCTGCGCGGCGGCCACCAGCGCCGCGTCCGGCGCGGCAGCGGTCCGGCGGCGCCCCGGGCGCAGGGATTCATCGACAATGGAAGATGCGTCGTCCAATCGAAACACCCGAAACCGTTCGCCGGCGGCGCCCGTCAGGTTCCTACCGGACGCCCCTTCAACTTGAAAACATAGGTGATGAGTTCCGCTACCGCACGATAATGTTCGGACGGGATCTCCTCATCCACGTCCACGGTGGCGTAAAGCGCCCGCGCCAGCGGTGGATTTTCGACGATGGGGATATCCTTGCCGGTAGCGATCTCGCGGATCTTGAGCGCGATCTGGTCGACACCTTTGGCGAGCACCGTCGGCGCCCCCATGCTTTCGGGATCGTACTTCAGAGCCACCGCATAGTGGGTCGGGTTGGTGACCACGACGTCGGCCTGCGGGACGGCCGCCATCATGCGCTTGCGGGCGCGCTCCATGCGCAGCTGGCGGACCCTGGCCTTGATCATCGGGTCGCCTTCCTGCTGCTTGTATTCGTCCTTCACCTCCTGCCGGGTCATGCGCATCCGCTTGCTGTAGCTGTGCCGCTGCCACATCAGGTCGCCGCCGGCGATCAGCGTCAGCACCGCCAGAACGCCGACGAACAGGCGGTAGGTCAGCTCCTGCATCTCGGCCAGCAGCGCCATCACGTCAATGCCGGTGAAGTGCTCGACCGACAGGACCATCGGCTTCAGCGCCAGATAGGCGACGCCGCCAACCACCAGGATCTTGGCCAGGCCCTTCAGCAGTTCGACCAGCTGGTTGACGCTGCCGAACACGCGCTTGAAGCCGGCGAGCGGGCTGATCTTCTCGAGCTTCGGGACGATCTTGTCCCATGAGACGTTCCAGCCCGTCTGCCCGATCGAACCCAGCACGCCCGCCGCGCACAGCAGCAGCACCGGCAGCCACAGCACCCACAGGATGTCCAGCATCACCTTCAGCAGGATCATGCCGACGCTGGCGCGGTCCATCGCCAAGCGGTCGATGTTCTCGATGTAGAAGCCGAGCCGCTGCTGCAAACCGGCCATCGTCCCCGGCAGCACCGCCACCAGCAGCACCACCACGGCCGCCAGCATCAGCCAGTTGTGGATCTCGCGGCTGATCGCGAAGTTGCCCTTCTTGTGCGCATCTTCGAGCTTCTTTTGTGTCGGCTCCTCTGTTTTGGAGGCGTCATCGGTATCTTCGGCCATGGTCGCTCCCCTGTCCTCAGGCCGGATTCAGGAATTGGATGAAGGTCGTTTCGAAGTGGTTCAGCCAGAACATCATCATCGCCGACAGCGTGATGGCGAACAGGAACAGCCCCAGCGCCACCTGCGCCGACATGAACAGGAAGAACACCTGGATCTGCGGCGCCAGCTTGTTCAGCAGGCCCAGCGCCAGCGCGAACAGGATGCCGGTGACGATGAACGGCGCGCACATCTGCAGGCCGATGACGAAGCTCCGCGCCACCAGCCGGCCAACCATGTCGGCCATGTCGTTGACCGGCAGCGGCGCCCCCGGCACGAACAGCGTGTAGCTGTCCACCACCGCCATGATCATCACGTGGTGCAGGTCGGTGATGAAGATCAGCAGCAGCCCCAGCCAGCCCAGCAGCGCCGCCGGCAGCGTGCCCTGCGACCCCATGGCGGGGTTGAACATCTGCGCGTTGGCGAGGCCGGACTGCGAGGCGATGACCGTGCCCGCCACCTCCAGCGCGCTGAACAGCAGGCGCGCCACCGTGCCGAGGAAGATCCCCACGGTGATCTCGCCGATGAACAGCAGGGCCAGGGTCAGGACGTGCACCGGCTCCGGCGGCAGGTATTGGCGCAGCACCGGGGTGACAACGACGGTGACCGCCACCGCGAACAGCAGCCGCGTGCGCGTCGAGACGAACTGGTCGCCGATGCCCGGCATGGTCATGAACGCCGAGCCGATGCGCATGAAGACGAGCATCCAGACGTAGACCTGGTCGCCGACGAGAACCTGGAGGACGTCCATCAGTTGATGCCGATGGCGACGATCCGGTCGGCCACTTCGGCCTGGAAGAATTGCACGAGCTTGCCCAGCATGTAGGGCATCAGCAGAATCGACAGGCCGAACACCAGCAGCACCTTGGGCACCATGGCCAGCGTCTGCTCGTTGATCTGGGTGACCGCCTGGAACACGGAGATGGTCGTGCCCAGTATCATCTCGATGATCAGGATCGGCCCGGCCACGAGGACCAGGGTGATGATCGAGGTGCGGCAAATTTCGATGACGTCGGTTTCGGTCATGGTCCGGCTCTGGAACGCTCCCGGCTCACCCCTGCCCTTCTCCCCGGCGGAAGAAGGGATCAGATCGGCATGCGCAGGATTTCCTGATAGGCGTTGATCACCTTGTCGCGGATGGTGGTCGCGGTCTGGAGGGTGATCTCGGCGTTGGTCACCGCCTGCACCACGTCGGCGATGTCGGCCTGCCCGACGGCGGCCTTTGCCGTCATGGCCTCGCCCTTCTTCAGGGTGTCGATGCCGCCCTGGGCCGCCTCCTGAAGCAGGGCGCCGAAGCTGGGCCCCTCGTCACGGGGCGCCATGCCGGCACCGGCGGTCCTCATCGCGGTGTTAGCGTAGGCGGCGGCGGCGTTGGCGACGTTGGCGACCATGGAGGCGTTCCCCGGCTTTCTCTGTCAGACGATGCGTGTCGGGCGGGTGCGGCTTATCAGGTGCGCAGCAGTTCGACGGTGCGGTTCAGCATGGTGCGCGACGCCTCGATCACCGACAGGTTGGCCTCGTAGGAGCGCTGCGCCTCGCGCATGTCCATGGCCTCGACCAGCGAGCTGACGTTGGGCAGCAGCACATAGCCCTCGGAATCGGCGCTGGGATGCGTGGGATCGTAGCGGCGCTGGAAGTCGCTCTTGGACACGTCGACCTTGGCGACCCGCACCGTGTCGACCCCCATCTGGCGGTCCAGCACGTTCTGGAAATAGACGACCTTGCGCCGGTACGGCATGTCGCCCGGCGTCTCCGCCGTGGTGTTGGCGTTCGCCAAATTCTCGGCAATGACCTTCAGGCGCGTTCCCTGCGCCTTCATGCCCGCCGCCGACACCGACATCGCCTTGTAGAGATCCATCCGCCGCCTCCGTTCCTAGCCGCCGGCCTACTGGTTGCCGCGGCCGATGGCCAGCTTCATCAGGCCGACCTGCTTCTTGTAGAGGTTGGTCATGGTCTGATAGTCCATGCCGGTCTGCGACAGCTTCAGCATCTGCTCTTCGAGGACGACGTTGTTGCCGTCGGGCGCGGTTTCGTAGGGATTGCGCACCCGCTGCTCCTTGTCCATCCCGCCCACCGGCAGCGTGCCCTTGATGTGGCTGGCGCTGGTCGCCGCCGGGGTCAGCCGGCGGCTGTCGGAAAGGGCGTCGCGAAAGGTGAAGGGCTTGAGGTCGGTGCCCTTGTATTCCGGGGTGTTGGCGTTGGCGATGTTCTGCGCAACCACCTCCTGGCGCTGCGTCAGCCAACCCATCTTGCGCGACATGAGCTTGAACAGCCCGAGGTTGCCGAGATCCATGGCGTCCTGCCCAGGTTTCCCGCCCCACACCGGCGCGGGGCACCCGGCACACCGGGTCGGTACGATCCTCCCCCGTTTTCGTTAATAAAGGTTGAATCCCGCGTGCCCGCGCCGCCTCCGGGGACGGCAGGCGCGTCTTGCCGCTCTTGTCCGAGTTCGGCGCTGTGCTACCC
>JAEYOB010000603.1 GCA_023412175.1 Pseudomonadota bacterium
GCACGGCGCCGGCCCGCGCCGCGTCACGCGCCAGCGCGCAGTCGAGCAGTTCCTGGTGCTCGTCGGCGGCAGCGGTGCCGCGGAAGACCACCGCCACCATCTGGTAGCGCAGATACTGGTCGTAGACCCCGGCGTAGATGTCCAGCAGCGTCTGCGAGCCGCACGCCTCGATCAGGGTCTGGTGGAATTCGCGGTCATAGCGCTTCCAGAGTTCCGTTTCCGCACTGTCGCCCGCGAGCATCCGGCGTTCCAGGACCTTGAGCTTGTGGTGCGCCGCGACGACGCGGCTTTCCCACTCCAGGTCGCCCGCGGCGAAGGACAGCGGCAGCGCGTGCGCCTCCAGCAGGGTCCGCATCGCCGCCACGTCGCGGAAGCCGTCGGGCGACACCGGGGCGACCTGGAAACCCCGCTGGCCTTCGGCGTGGACCAGCCCTTCGGAGGAGAGCCGGCTCAACACCTCCCGCAAGGTGCTGACGCTGGTGCCGTAGTCGGCCGCCAGCCGGTCGAGCCGCAGCCTCGCTCCGGGACCGAGGCGGTCGAAGATGATGTCGGTGCGGATCCGCTGGTAGGTCCGGTCCGCGATCGAGGGCGCCAGCAGCTCGACGCTCATGCGGCTTTCATCCTGGTTGGGTATCCACGATATATGATGAAACACGGAATGTCATGTAATTCAACAATTGCCTATTGATCCTAATTCCATCCGAGTGGATAGTGGTTGGCAAGACGCAGTCCGAATGCGCAATGCAATCCAAGGAGGAAAGAGAGATGCCTGCTATCACCAGGCGCGCTGCCATGGCCGCCGGCGTCGCCCTCATGACCTTGGGCGCCGGCACGATCGCCGCCGCTCAGGAGCCCCAGAAGCTGCGCTTCTCCGCCGTGTTCTCGGAGCAGGACATCCGGGCGGACATGATGAAGCGTTTCGCCGATGAAGTGAAAAAGGACTTCACGATCCAGCCCTACCTCGGCGGAACGCTGTTCAAGCAGGGCACCGAGCTGGTCGCCATGCAGCGCGGCAACCTGGAGATGGGCAACATCGCGCCGCAGGACGTTTCGAACCAGATCCCGGCCTGGTCCATCGTGACCTCGGCGTATCTGTTCCGCGACGCCGATCACCTGAAGAAGGTGTTCGCCAGCGACGTCGGCCAGCAGCTGAAGAAGATGGCGTCCGACCAGCTCGGCATCCACATCCTGGGCCCGACCTACTACGGCTCCCGCCAGGTCGGCCTGCGCGTCAACAAGAAGATCAGCACGCCCGCTGACATGGCGGGGATCAAGCTGCGCATGCCCGGCGGCGAGGCGTGGCAGTTCCTGGGCGAGGCAATCGGCGCCAACCCGACGCCCATGGCGTACGCCGAGGTGTACACCGGCCTGCAGACCGGCGCCATCGACGGCCAGGACAACCCGCTGCCCAACGTCCAGAACATGAAATTCTACGAGGTCATGAAGCAGATCGCCATGACCTCGCACCTCGTGGCGTTCGATCTGCTCGCCGTATCGAACAAGGTCTGGAACGCCATGTCGCCCCAGCAGCAGGCGGCCTTCCAGGCGGCGGCCGACCGGGCGATCGAGTGGAGCACCCAGCAGCACGTGAAGCGGGAAGACGAACTCGCCGCTTTCTTCAAGGCCCAGGGGCTCGACGTCTACACGCCCGACGTCAAGGCCTTCCGGGAGCACGCCCAGAAGAAGTACCTGGCATCCGACCTCGCGAAGGGCTGGATCCCCGGCATGCTCGACAAGATCAACGCCCTGTGACGCGCGGGAGGGTGGCCGGGGCGTTTCCCCGCAGCCACCCTTCCGCTCCGAGGACTGCCGAGGCGGAGGCCCATCCCGATGACCGGGTACTTTGACAAGGCCGGGCCCTGGCTCGCCCGCCGTGCCGAGAATGTCGCGGTCGCCATGCTGGCGGCCATGTTCGCGGCCTTCCTCCTGCAAATCGTCTTCCGTTACGCCGTGGGGCTGCCCATCGGCTGGACCCACGAGATCAGCGCCATCCTGTGGATCTGGATCGTGCTGTGGGGGGCCGCGTTCGTCACCACGGACGCGGAGGAGATCCGCTTCGACATCATCCACGGCGCCGTGGGTCCGCGCACGCGCCGGGCGATGTGCGTGGTCACCTCCGCCGCGCTGGTGGCGCTCTATCTCGTCTCGCTTCCGGCGGTCGTGGATTACGTGACCTTCATGAAGGTCCAGAAGACGACCTATCTGAAGATCCGTTACGACTGGCTGTTCTCGATCTACGTCGTCTTCGCCGTCGCGGCGATCCTTCGCCATCTCTGGCTCGGCTGGCAGGCCCTGCTCCACCCGGAGCGGGAGGAGGTCGAGGCACGTTTCGTCAAGTTGGGCCCCGGCGCATGACACTTGCCAGTCCCTTTTCGCTCGCCGTCGTGGCGATCACGGCGCTCGCCCTGCTCGGGCTGCCCATCGGCCATTCCATGATCGCCGGATCGATCCTCTATCTGCTGCTGGCCGGGCAGGATATGGGAATCGTTGCCGAACAGATCCTTAACGGGATGTACAGCAACTACGTCATCCTCGCGGTGCCGCTGTTCATCCTGGCCGCCGAGTTCATGAACATCGGCAGCATGACGGAGCGCCTGACGGCGTTCTGCAACGCGCTGGTCGGCCGGTTCCGCGGCGGGCTCGCCCACGTCAACATCCTCCAGAGCGTGGTGTTCGCCGGCATGTCCGGCTCGGCCATCGCCGACGCCGCCGGCACCGGCCGCACGATGCAGGTCATGATGACGAGCGGCGGCCGCTATACGCCGAGCTACGCGGCGGCTGTGACCGCTGTCTCCTCGGTGATCGGCCCGATCATCCCGCCGTCGATCCCGATGGTGCTCTATGCCCTGATCTCGGACGCCTCCATCGGCTTCCTTTTCCTGGGCGGGATCGTGCCGGGGCTGCTGATGGCCTTCAGCCAGATGGTCATCGTTACCGTCACGGCCCGCCGCCGCAACTTTCCCGTCGAGGCGCCGGTGCCGTTGCGCGAGCTTCCCGCCATCACGTGGCGGGCGCTGCCGTCCCTGATGATGCCGGTGGTCCTGCTCGGCGGAATCTACAGCGGCGTGATGACGCCCACGGAAGCCGCCGCGGTCGCCGCCGCCTATGCGCTGGCCATATCGGTCGGCCTCTATCGCAGCGTGAGCTGGAGCAGCTTCTACCAGTCGCTCGCGACGAGCACCCGCACGACGATCTCCATCGGGATGCTGATCGCCGGCTCGCTTGTCTTCAACTACGTCGTCACCGTCGAGAACATCCCCGACGCGGTGCGGGCGCTGCTCGCGGGGTGGGAGCTCTCGCCGGAGGGCTTCCTGATCCTGGTCAACGTGCTGCTCCTGCTGCTGGGGTGCGTTCTGGAGGGGACGGCCATCCTGCTGGTCGTGGTTCCCGTCTTCATCCCGAGCGCGCAGGCGTTGGGCATCGACCTCGTGCATTTCGGCGTGGTGGTGGTGGTCAACATCATGATCGGGCTGGTCACGCCGCCATACGGGCTCCTGCTCTTCATCATGCGGGCCATCTCGGGTGCGCCGATGTACGCCATCGTCCGCGACACGCTCCCCTTCCTCGCCGCGATGCTCGTCGCGCTCGCGATCCTCACCTTCGTTCCCGAGACCGTCCTCTGGCTGCCGCGGCTGTTCGGCTACCAGGGCTGACCGGCTCCTTCCCGGAAAGTGAAGCCATGAGCCATCCGATCCACGTCCTCAACGGACCCAACCTGAACCGCCTCGGCACGCGCGAACCCGAGATCTACGGCCGCGCCACGCTGGCGGAGGTGGAAGCCCTGTGCCGGGAGGCGGCCGGCGACCATCCCCTGGTGTTCCACCAGTCGAACCGCGAGTACGAGCTGATCGACTGGGTGCACGATGCCATCGACGCGGGCGCCGGAATCGTCATCAACCCGGCCGCGTTCACCTTCACCTCCGTGGCGCTGATGGACGCCTTGAAGATGGTTCCCGGCCCAATCATCGAGCTGCACATCTCCAACATCCACCGCCGCGAGCCGGTCTACCACAAGTCCCTGGTCTCGCCGGTCGCGACGGCGGTGGTCGCCGGGCTCGGCGTCCGCGGCTATCCCTTCGCGGTCCGGGCCATGCGCGACCTCCTGGCGGGGTGACGGCGATGCCTCCCTTGGCAACCGGCCGTCCGACCCTCCTTCTCGGGCTGGTGGGGTCCGGCATCCAGGCGTCGCGCACGCCCGCCCTGCACGAGCGCGAGGCCGGGGAACAGGGGGTGTGCTGCATCTACCGGCTGATCGATCTGGATGCGCTCGCCCTCGACGCGGGCGCCCTGCCGGAGATCCTGACCGCGGCGGAACGGTTCGGATTCTCCGGGCTCAACGTCACCCATCCCTGCAAGCAGGCGGTGATCCCGCTGCTCGATGAACTGTCGCCCGACGCGCAGGCGCTCGGTGCGGTCAACACCGTCGTCCTCAGGGACGGGCGGCGCGTCGGGCACAACACCGACTGGTGGGGCTTCGCCGAGAGCTTCCGGCGCGAGCTGCCCGAGGTCGGGCGCGGCCGTGTCGTCCAGTTCGGCGCCGGCGGCGCCGGGGCGGCGGTCGCCCACGCCCTGCTGACGCTGGGCGCCGGGGAGGTGGTGATCGTCGACACCGACGCCGGACGCGCCGACACCCTGGCGGCGGCCCTGTGTACCCGTTTCGGCGCGGGCCGTGCCACGACCGCCCGCTCTCCCGCCATGGCGATGGCGGAGGCTGACGGCGTCGTCAACGCAACGCCGCTGGGCATGGCGAAGTATTCGGGCATGGCCGTCCCTGCCGAGTTGCTCCACCCCGGCCTCTGGGTGGCCGACATCGTGTATTTTCCGCTTGAGACGGCGTTGCTGCGCCACGCCCGCTCGCTCGGGTGCCGCACGCTGGCCGGCGGCGGAATGGCGGTCTTCCAGGCGGTCGGCGCCTTCCGGCTCTTCACCGGGCGCGAGCCCGATGCCGAGCGCATGCTCCGTCACTTTGCGCGGATGTGATGCCGAAGGCGCTTGATGGCTTCCACAAGCGCCTTCGGCAGGAATGGTCCGGCCGTAACGGCTGGCCCTCCACGGCTTCACAGGATCGTCAGTCTGGCGGCTCTTCCCTTCCTGTCGCGGTGCCGGAGTCATCCTTGTCCGCGCCCAGGCGCCAATAGGCGACGGCAAGGTGCTCATGCGTCTTCAGGCCGCGCTCATCGCGCAGGTAACTTCTGATCGCGCGGAAGGCCTGGTACTCGCACCCCGCCCAGACGTAGATCCGCGACCCGTCAGCAGGCAGGGAGATGCCTCGAACCGCGTCGGCAAGCAGCGATGTCGTGCCGGCCGGGGCGCCATTGCGCAACAGCCACTCGATCTCAATAGCAGCCCGGACGTCGAATTGCTGGATTTCACCGGCGTCCGCCACCTCGATCACCGCCTTGCCCCGCGCGCCTTCCGGGAGATGTTCCAGCATGCGCGCGATCGCCGGCAGCGCCGTCTCGTCGCCCGCGAAAAGATACCAGTCGGCCTCGACCAGCCCGCCGCCGCCGGGCCCGACGACCCCGACCCGGTCGCCCGGCCTCGCCCGCCCGGCGAAGGCGGAGCCCGGACCGGCGTCCGCATGCAGCACGAAGTCGATGTCGAGCGTGCCCGCCGCAAGGTCGAGTGACCGCACCGTGTACTTGCGGAACAGCGGCCGATGCTCCGGATCCGGCCATTCGACGAGGCCGTTCCGGCCGACGGTCGGCCATTGCGGCTCCGACAGGGCCGGATGCTGGACGATGATGTTCAGGTGGAGCGCGCTCATCGGCGCGAAGCGGGCGATATCCGCCCCGGAGAGGGTGAGGCGGCGCATGTGCGGTGTCACGTCACGGACGCCGACGACCTGAAGGATCTGGAAGTTGGGCGGCCGCACGAGGTCGCCGCCATCGCCAGCCCATTCGATCTCCGGAACCGGCCCGTCAGCGAATTCCAGGACGTGTGAGGCGATGATCGATCGCATGTGGTAGAGGCCCTCCAGATCCCCGGTGGTCACCTCGATCAGGGTCGCGTCGCCGTCGCGCGTGAAGCGCGCCTGGGAACCGTGGATGTGCAGGATGCGCGCCCCGTCGCGCTCCTCGTCCCGGCCGCCGTGCTCCGCCATATGGCTGCAGACGCGGGCGATCACCTCCTCCGGGTTGGAGAGGGCGACGCGGGCGTGTGCAAGACAGTGCTTCATCAACGAAACTCCTTCAGTGTGTCCGGCAGTGTGTCCGGCCGGGTTTGCTCCGCCGCGGCGCGGTCCGGCCGGCGCGGCACCACGCCGTCCACCAGGATCTGCAGGCGGCCTTCGGAGCAGCGTTCGACGCGCGCCTTGATCCCGTAGACCTCGGCGAGCATTCCGGGCGTGAGGATGTCGGCAGGCGGGCCTGCGCCGTGCAGCCGCCCTCCCGTCAGCACGACGATTTCGTCCGCCCATTGCGCCGCCAGAGCGAGGTCGTGCATCACGGCGACCACGATCCGGCCCGCCGCGGCGTAGTTCTTGACGATGCGCATGATCTGGAACTGCCGCGCCGGATCGAGCGCGCTGGTCGGCTCGTCGAGGAGCAGGACCGGCGGTGCGCAGGCGATCGCCTGGGCGAGGCTCACCACCTGCTTCTGCCCGCCCGACAGCAGGTTGAGCGTCCGCGAGGCGAGGTCGGAAACGCCAAGCTCCTCCAGCACGTCCAGGGCACGCTCCTCGACCGGCGTTCCGTCGCCGCCCGCCGTCACCGTGATGGCGGCGAGCACCGATTCGAGCACGCTCAACGACACGTCGTCGGGAAGGCTCTGCGGCATGAAGCCGATGGTCGCCGCGCGCTCGGCGGGCCGGAGGCGGCCGAGGTCGGTTCCGCCCAGCCGGATGTCACCCTGCACCCGGGCCAGATGGGCCATGGCGCGCAGCAGCGTGGACTTGCCGGCCGCGTTCGGTCCCACCAGCGCGACGAGCCGTCCCGGCACCATCGGGGGGAGGCTCAGCCGGTCGATCACGGTCCGCCCGCCATAGCCGGCGCGGAGGTCACGCACGGTGAGGACGGCGCCTTCGGTCGGTGTCATCGCTGTCCTCCCTGGCGGCGCAGCACGAGCGCGAAGAAGACCGGCAGGCCGACCAGCGCCGTCACGACGCCGATCGGGATCAGCACGCCGGGAATGATCATCTTGGCGGCGATGGAGGCCACCAGCATGACGAGCGCGCCGACCGCCATGCTGGCCGGAAGCAGGAAGCGGTGATCCTCGCCCACCAGCATGCGGGCGATGTGCGGCCCGACCAGCCCGACGAAGCCGATGACGCCGACGAAGGCGACGGAGATCGCCGACAGCAGGCCGATGCGCAGGAGCGCTGCCGTCCGCAGCCGGTCCACGTCGATCCCCAGGCTTCGCGCGCGTTCCTCGCCCAGCCGCAGCACCGTGAAGCGCCAGGACGCGGCCACCGAGAAGGGCACGCACACCACCAGCACGGCAAGGACGACCGGAACGCTGTGGGCGTTCGACCGCGCCAGACTTCCCATGGTCCAGAAGACGAGCTGCTGGAGCGCGTCGGCGGACGCCATGAACTGCAGGAGCGACAGCAGTGCCCCGGCGGTGAAACCGACCGCGATGCCGAACAGGATCAGCGTCTGCCGGTCGGCGCCGCGCAGCCGCGCCAGCGCATAGATGGCGCCGAGCGAGGCGAGCGCGAAGACGAAGGCGCTGGCAGAGATGGTCCAGGCCGGCGGCACCAGGGGCAGCGCCATCCCCAGCACGATGGCCACCGCTGCACCGAGTGCCGCGCAGTACGACACGCCCAGCGTGAACGGCTCGGCCAGCGGGTTGCCGAGGATGGTCTGCATCTCCGCGCCGGCCAGGGCGAGCGCGGCGCCGACCAGCAGCGCCATCGCGCTCATAGGCAGGCGGACCTGCCACACGATCACCTCGGCCGTGCGGGACACCCCGGGCGTGCCGAAAAGCGCCGCCAGCGTATCCTCCAGCCCCAGCCCGGACGGCCCCGTCATGAGGTCGGCGAGAAAGGCCAGCACGCCGGCCGCCGAGAGCGCCAGGATGAGCGCGACACGGCGCCGGAACGTCCGGCGATACTCCAGAAGGGCGATCCTGCCCGATGAGATCGTCATGGCCGCCCGCCGCCCGCCTCGTCCGCGAGGCCGATCCAGAAGGTTCCTTCGACCGGAACCGCCAGGAAGCGGCGGTTGATCTCGGCCAGCGTTTTGGCGGGGTCGAGGTCGGCGAACAGGCCGGGATGGGTCCATTTCGCGAAGCACTCGAAGGCGAGGACGCTCAACGCCGAGATCGCGAGCTGGTGCGACACGGCGAAGGCGCGCCCCTCGCGCACCGCGGCAAGCTCGCCCAGGAGGTTGCGCCCCAGCACCGCGTGCAGGGAGGCCCGCGCGCTCGCGGCGTCGACGCCGCCGCCGAGGGCGAGGCCCCCCTGCGCCGCCAGATGCGGGGACCCGGTGCCTATGTAGACGTCCGGTTCGGCGCCGATCGCGTACTCGGTGCTGAGTTGCCCGTCATAGCCGGGCACGAGGTCCGCACCGATGTTGTGGCCGCCGGCAAGCTGCAGATCCTGCGTCATGCGGTTGTCCCGGCCGGGCGTGTAGCAGCAGAGCGCGCCCGCATGGACGTCCATGAGCACCTTCGGGCGTTCGCCCACCCCGGCGAGCCGCTCGGCCACCATCCGGTAACGCGAGCGGACGAAGTCGCCGAAGGCAACGGCCTGCTCCTCCCGCCCGATGGCCTTTCCCAGAAGCTCGATGGAAAAGGCCGTGGCGTCCGCCGGATCGAGGCCGGCGACGGCGGGGCCGTCGAGGAACAGGACCGGGATCCCGACGGCTTCCAGCTGCCGCGCCAGATCGTCCCAGCCCGGCTGCCAGATGCGGACCACGAACAGATCCGGCTGAACGCTCAGCAGCGTCTCCATGGAGACGTTGGACGGCACCACGGCGCCGACGACCGGGACCTGGTCGATCGCGGGAAAACGCCGGCGGAAGGCGTCGTAGATCCCGCGGTCCACGCGCTGCGGCGCGGCCCACCCCGCCAGACGCGCCACCGGGTCCGGGTCGATCAGCGCCAGCGAGAGCAGGAGCAGGCTTTCGTTGGTGACGATCCGGGTTGCCGGCCGTTCCAGGCGCACCTCCCGCCCGGCGGCGTCGGTCATCACGATGTCGGCCCGTGCCGGACCGGCGGAACCCCAGGCCAGCACGGCAAGGCAGACGAGGCGGAGCAGAACGGCGGGGCGCCGGGCCGCAACGGCACCGACGCCCCCCGCCACACGCCAAGGGCGTATGGCGGTCACCATGAATACTTCAGGCCGGCGGTCACCGTGCGCCCGGCTCCGTAGTTGCAGCTGCCGCCCGTCAGGTTGAGGCAGTGCGAGACGTATTCCCTGTCGAACAGGTTGGTGGCGTTGACCCTGAGCACGGCGCCCTCGAGCCGGCTGTTCACCGCGCCGAGATCGTAGCTGATCCCGGCATCGACCATCGCACGGCCCGGGATGCGCAGTTCCGGCAGGTAGGTGCTGTCGCTCTGGTAGGAGGACGTGGCCCGCACGCCGGCGCCCAGCGAAAGCCCCGGAACATAGGCGGGCCGGTAATTCGCCCACGCGCTCGCCTGATGCTTCGGAAGGCGCTGCATCTCACGGCCGACCTCGACGGCGCTGTTCGAGCGCAGCACCTCGGAGTCGGAATAGGCGTAGGAGCCCAACAGGTCGATTTCCGGGGTGACCTCGTACTTGCCCTCGATCTCGACGCCGCGGACGCGCTGTTGGCCGCTCTGCACGCTGAAGCGCGTGTCGGCCGGATCGGAGGTCAGAGCGCCGTCCAGAGTGAGGGTGAACAGCGACATCGTCACCAGACCGCGGCCGCCGGGCGGCTCGTACTTCACGCCGACCTCGAACTGCTCGGCCGTCTGCGCCTCGAAGGGGCTGCCGCCCCGGTCGGTGCCGAGGACCGGCAGGAAGGAGGTCGAATAGCTGGCGTAGGGCGCGACGCCGTTGTCGAACAGGTAGGTCAGCCCCACGCGCCCGGTGAACTGGTTGTCGTCGGTCGAGACGTTCGGCCTCATGGTCATCCGGTCGGCGGTCTCGATCGAGGACATATCGTAGCGCATGCCGAGCGTGCCGACCCAGCGGCCATAGCGGATCTGGTCCTGGGTGTAGAAGCCGACCTGGTTCTGCTCCTGCCGTCCGGAACGCTGGTAGGCCGGCACGGGGATGACGTAGCCGTAGGTCGGGTTGAGGAAATCGATGGGCGGCGGGACGGGATCGCGGAACCCCGAGTTGCCGAACTTGGTGTCCGAGACGCCGCGGACGTAATCCACGCCGAACAACATGGTGTGGCCCAGCGCTCCGGTCTGGAAGGCCGCCTCGGCCTGTGTGTCCACCGCGAAGGTCGAGAGCCGGTCCTTGGAAATTGCGGACACCCGGTCCAACACGCTGGACGGCGGTCCGGAAAAGGCGAAGGCGGGATTGACGAGCGCGATGAACATGTCCTGGTCGGCGCGGCCGTAGCGCAGGTTCTGCCGCACCGTCCACGTCTCGTCGAAGCGGTGCGCAAACTCGTAGCCGATCGCGGCATAGTCGCGGTTGAACTCGTCCGCGTTGGGATCGGCGAAGAAGCGGTCACGCGGAATCTGGCCCGCCGGGTTCGACAGCAGCGTCCCCCGCGCCGGGTAGAAGCGCGCGGAGAAGGTGTCCCGGTCGCGCTGGTAATAGCCGTGCAGGGTCAGCGACGTGCCGCCTTGCGGCTTCCACGTGATGCTGGGCGCGATCATGATCCGGCGGTCGCGCTCCATGTCGACCTGCGTGCCCATGTTCCTGGCCAGCCCGGTGAAACGGTACAGCCACTTGCCGTCGTCCGTCAGGGGACCGGTCATGTCGACCGAGCCCTCGATGCCGCCAAAGCCGCTCGTCTCGACAGCCACCTCGCGGTAGGGCTTCGCCAGGGGCCGCTTGCTGACCTGGTTGACGAGGCCGCCGGGAACCGCGCGCCCGTACAGCACCGAGGCGGGACCCTTCACCACCTCGACGCGCTCCAGCGCATGAAGGTCGATGCTGGGAGTGGCGTAGTTGTTGGGGTCGCCGGGAAGGGTCAGCCCGTCGAGCCACATGGTGCCGTAGGTGTTGAAGCCCCGGACCCAGAGCCAGTCGTAACGGATGTCGTAGCCGTTCGACTCCGCGTTCACGCCCGGCGTGTAGCGCAGCGCCTCCGAGACGGAACCCGCACCCTGCGCATCCATCTGGGCGCGCGTCACGACGCTGACCGCCTGCGGCGTCTCGAGGATGGACGTGTCCGTCTTGGACGCGGCGGCGCTCCGCTTGGCGACGATGCCCCCGCCAGGACCGCGGGAATCCTCGCCTTCGATGGTGACGCTGTCGAGAAGGAGGGGCCCCGACACCGTGGCGTTCGCGCCGTCCGTGGGCTTGGAGCCCCCCTGCTGGGCGAAGGCGGCCGGCGAGAACACGGTCAGGACGCCGCTCAGCACGGTGGAGGCCAGCAGAAGGGAGCGCCCCCGGGCTCCGGCCGCTGCGAAGCCGCCGGCCTGCCGGAAGGCCCGGCGGTCCTGATCAGCCGGCTGCCTTTGCACGGCATCCATGCTGCGCATGGTCTTGTTCGCCCCCATCCAGGCCATATGACACTCCCATTCATTGACAATGATTATCATTCTCATAATTGGGGTATGGCATTATGCTATCGCGCATGACAAGGGGGGCGCCTTTGCGCAGCGATCAGGAACCTTTGCCGGCGAACAAAAATCGCGCGGAGACCGTCTCCGGCGCTTGTTCGTGGAGCGCCGCGCGGGAATTGTCGTCCGAACATGCTCGAAAGGCATCCGGTATGGGGAGTCATTCCTGTGCGCATGGCGCAAGCTTCAAGGACGGCTATGACAAGCGCGTCCGTGTCTGCGATCTGCTGCAGGGCGGCGGTCTTGTGCTCGACAGTCCGGACAGCCGGATCTCCATGGAGGACACGTTGATTGCCGGCGAACTGCTGCACCGGGAACTGCGCCACGGCCTGTTCCTGCACGGCGGCAACGCGATCGAGGAGCACGCCTTCACCGCCACCTCCTCGCTGCGGGAAGGGCTGTCCTGCATTTTTTTCCTCGACGGCATGGTCGATGTGTCGATCGGCGACCGCCGCTTCGAGTTCCGGGGTGTCCGGGGCGGGACGATGGGGGCCGCGGCCGTCATGAACGTGACGCCCGAACGCTTCCGGCGGGCGTCGAAGGGGCGGCAGCGCGTCCATCATCTCGTGATCTCGGCCACGCCGGAATGGCTCAACCTCGAAGGAATCGAGGCGGTGCGCGACGGAAACCTCGCCGCCCGCCTCTTCAAGGACAACCTCGCGAACCATCGCTGGACCCCGACCCCGCGCCTCGTCGATCTCGTCCGGAGCGTCTTCGCGCCGCCCGCCGTCATGCCGGGACTGCACAACCTCTACCTGGAGGGACGGGCCATTGAGATCGTCGCCGAGGCGATCGACACCGTGATGCGGGGCGACCGTACGGAGGGCGGCGACGGCATCCTCGCGCGCCGCGACCGCATCCGCCTGCAACGCGCCATGGACCTGATCGCCGCCCACATGGGCGAGTCGCTGAGCGTGGAAACGATCGCGCGGGAGGCCGGGGTGAGCAGCAGCGGCCTGCAGCGGCTGTTCCGGCAGTCCGAAGGCCTCAGCGTCTACGAATACGTGCGCCGCGTCCGCCTCGAACGCGCCTTCTCGGCGCTGCGGAGCGGGGAGGCCTGCGTGCAGGAAGCCAGCGCCATCGCCGGCTATTCGTCCCCCGCCAACTTCGCGACCGCGTTCAAGCGGCGGTTCGGCCTTACGCCGAGCGAGGCATCGGCGTCACGCCAGAACCGAAGGAACTGACCGCCCGTGGCCCGTCTTGCCGACCATCTCCTCGACCTGTCGCCGCTGCGCCGGAACCGGGCGTTCCGCCTGCTGTACGTAGCCCGGCTGTCCTCCCTGCTGTCCTATGGCGTTCTCACCGTCGCGCTGGGCGTCCAGGCCTACGGCATCGCAGGCTCCTCGGTCGCCGTGGCGACCCTGCTGGCCGTCTCGGCCGTATCCATGGCGGCGTCCCTGCTGGTGGGCGGCGTCCTGGCCGACCGCATGGACCGGCGCAGGATCATCGTGGCGGCGCGCACGGTCTACCTGCTGGCCATCGCCGCGCTGATCGCCAACACGCTCAGCCCCGCGCCCGCCCTCTGGCCGATGATGATCGCCGCCCTGATCGCCGGCCTGACCGGCGGGATCAGCCTGCCCGCCCTTGGTGCCGCACAGCCCATGCTGGTCGAGCGGGACCAGTTGCCGGCCGTGGCGGCGCTCAACTCCATCGGCATCCAGGCGGGCGGCATCCTGGGGCCGCTCGCCGGCGGGGTCATGATCGACCAGACCGGGATTCTGGGAGCTTACGTGCTGGTGGCCGCCGGGACCGCGCTGACGCCGGTGCTGCTCGCCTTCCTGCCGAGCCTGCCGCCGCCGCCGGATGCCGCGGCGAAGCCGCTCGTGGCGCTTGCCGACGGTTTCCGCTTCCTGATGGGGAACCGGATGCTGTCGTCGATCCTGCTGATCGACTCCCTTGCCATGCTGATGGCGATGCCCCTGGCGCTCCTGCCCCAGTTCGCCACCGAAGCCCTGGGGATGGGACAGTCCGCCGTCGGGGTGCTCTACGC
>JAEYOB010000606.1 GCA_023412175.1 Pseudomonadota bacterium
GCGCCAGACGGCCGGCGTCCACGGTGATGAAGAGGTCGGCCGGGCTGCCGGTGCCCTCGGACTTCATCCGTTGGATCAACTCGTCGTGGTTGCCCTCGATGACGTTGACCTTGATGCCGGTCTTGGCGGTGAACGCCTCGTAGATCGCCTTGTCACTGTTGTAGTGACGCGAATTGTAGACGTTGACCTCTTGGGCCTGCGCCGCGGCGCCCGCACCGATGCCGGCGATAAGAGCCAGCGCACCAAGCTTGGAACGAATCATTCTGCGTCCTCTACACTTGCAATTCATTATCAGTTGCGATTCCGATAGCAGATCGCGCGGCGTCTGTCGAGAGCATGATTGAAAATTATGCAAGTCTGAGGCTGCTGCCGGTACCGGTGCCGGCGTCAGCGATGACCCGGCCGCGAGGTGTTGAGCGAGCGGCTGAGCAGGATCACCGGCAGCAGGCCGACCGCGACGATGATCAGCGCGGGCAGGGCGGCGGCGTCCAGCCGCTCGGTGGAGGCCATGCGGAAGGCCTCCACCGCCAGCGTGTCGAAGTTGAAGGGGCGCAGGATCATGGTGGCCGGCAGCTCCTTCATGATGTCCACGAACACCAGCAGCGCCGCGCTGAGGATGCTGGCACGCAGCAGCGGCATCTGCACCAGGAACAGCACCTGCACGGGCCCGCTGCCCAGCGAGCGCGCCGCCCCCTCGATGTTCGGGCTGACCTTGGCGAAGCCGGATTCGAGCGGGCCGTAGGCGACCTGGAAGAAGCGGATCAGGTAGCCGTACAGGATGCCGAACACCGTGGCACCCAGCAGCGTGCCCGTGGGCAGGCCGAACCATTGCCCCATGGCGCCGATGGCGATCAGGATGCCCACCGCGATCACCGTGCCCGGCGTGGCGTAGCCCAGCGTGGCGACGCGCGCCGCGGCGGCGGCCAGCCGGCTGCGTTCGCTGCGCACGCCGTGGATCACCGCCAGCCCGACCGCCACCACCACCACGGCGCCCGACGCGGCCAGCATGAAGCTGTTCAGCGCCGGCATGGCGATGGCCGCCCCCCACGCCTCGTCGCCGCCCTCGGCGATCAGGCGCAGCAGGATGCCGGCCGGCAGCAGGAATCCGAAGAACACCGGCGTCCCGCTCACCAGCCAAGCCAGGGCGGTGCGCGCCGGGCTGAGGCGCACGGTGGGCAGCGCGCGGTACTTGTTGGTGGTCTGGTGAAAGCGCATGCGGCCGCGCGACACCCGTTCCAGGGCGACCACCAGCAGCACGAACAGCAGCAGCAGCGCGGCGAGCTGCGCCGCCGCCACCGGGCTGGCCAGCGCGAACCACGTGCGGTAGATGCCCACGGTGAAGGTGTCGATGCCGAAGTACTTCACCGCGCCGAAATCGGCCAGCGTTTCCATCAGCGCGTAGCCGACGCCGGCCGCCAGCGCCGGCCGCGCCAGCGGCAGCGCCACCCGCCAGAAGGTGCCGAAGGGCGTGGAGCCCAGCGTGCGGCTGACCTCCAGCACGCAGGCCGACTGCTCCAGGAAGGCCGAGCGGGCGAGCACGTAGACGTATGGGTACAGCACCGCCGACAGCACGAACGCCGCGCCGCCCAGCGAGTGGATCTCAGGGAACCAGTAATCGGCCTTGCGCCAGCCGAAGGCGGCGCGCATCCAGGTCTGCAGCGGCCCGGTGAACTGGAAGAAGTCGGTGTACGTGTACGCCAGCACGTACGCCGGCATGGCAAGCGGCAGCAGCAGCGCCCATTGCAGCACGGCACGGCCGCGGAACTCGTGCATGGTGACGGCCCAGGCGCAGGCCACGCCGGTCACCAGCGTCATCGCCGCGACCAGCACCAGCAGCGCCAGGGTGTTGACCACATAGTCCGGCAACACGGTGCTGGCGAGGTGCGCCCACAGATCGCCGCCGGAGGTGGTCAGCGCCTGCGAGAAGACCGCGAGGATGGGGGCGGCGATGACCGTGGCCAGCACCAGCGCGACCAGGGTCCCCCAGCCGGTACCGGCGAAAACGCCTCTCAGTCGCACCGTCCAGCCGATGGTGTCGTTCCTGTCGCCGGCCAGGGCCATGAGGAAAGCGCTCCTTGGAAACAGTGCGCGCCGGTCAGCGCGCGTAGGCCCGCCAGCGCAGCCAGTGGTCGGCCAGCACGCACGCCATCATCGCCTCGCCGACCGGCACGGCGCGGATGCCGACGCAGGGGTCGTGGCGACCCTTGGTGATCAGGTCGGTGTCGTGGCCGTCGATGTCCACGGTGCGGCGGGTGACGAGGATGGAGCTGGTCGGCTTCACCGCGAAGCGGACGACCACGTCCTGTCCCGTCGAAATGCCGCCCAGCACGCCGCCGGCGTTGTTGGACAGGAACCGCGGGCCCCCGGAACCTTCGGTGCCGTTGCCCTGGCGCATTTCGTCGGCGTTCTCCTCGCCGGTCAGCGTCGCGGCCTCGAAGCCGTTGCCGATCTCGACCCCCTTCACCGCGTTGATGGTCATCATTGCGGCGGCAAGGTCGCTGTCGAGCTTGTCGTACAGCGGCTCGCCCAGGCCGGCGGGCACGCCGGAGGCCACCACCTCGACCACCGCGCCGATGGAGGAGCCGCGCTTGCGGATCCCGTCCAGATAGTCGGCCCACAGCGCGGCGGCCTGCGCGTCGGGGCAGAAGAAGGGGTTGTTGTCCACCTCCGCCCAGTCCCAGCGCGCGCGGTCCACCTTGTGCGGGCCGACCTGCACCAACGCGCCGCGGACGGTGATGCCGGCCAGAACCTTGCGGGCGACGGCGCCGGCGGCGACCCGGCACGCCGTCTCGCGCGCCGAGGAGCGGCCGCCGCCGCGGTAGTCGCGGATCCCGTACTTGGCTTGATAGGCGTAGTCGGCGTGGCCGGGGCGGAACTTGCGTGCGATCTCGCCGTAGTCCTTGGACCGCTGGTCGGTGTTCTCGATCAGCAGCGAGATCGGCGTGCCGGTGGTCTTCCCCTCGAACACGCCGGACAGGATCCTGACCTGATCCGGCTCCTGCCGCTGGGTGGTGTAGCGAGACTGGCCGGGGCGGCGCTTGTCCATCCAGGGCTGGATGTCGGTTTCCGCAACGAGGTCGATCAGCGACGGGCAGCC
>JAEYOB010000643.1 GCA_023412175.1 Pseudomonadota bacterium
TGAGACAGCGCACCGCCAGCGCATCGTTGCCGTCCACGGCCTCCGCCGGCACGCCGTGGGCGCGCGCCAGATCGGTCATCGGGCGCGGCGGCTGGCGGTGCTCCAGCGTGGTGACGATGGACCAGAGATTGTTCTCCAGCAGGAACAGCACCGGCAGCTTGCGCAGCACCGCGAAGTTCATCGCCTCGTGCAGCGAGCCCTCCTCCGACGCGCCGTCGCCGAAGATGGTGACCGCCACGCCGTCGCTGCCGGCCTGCCGCATCGCAAGCGCCACGCCCACCGCCAGCGGGATGGCGCTGCCGATGGTCGGGGAACTGAGCAGAAGCCCCGCCCCGGCGTCGTGCAGGTTCATCGAGCCGCCGCGCCCGCCGCAGCAGCCGGCGTCGCGCCCGTGCAGTTCGGCGATCATCGCCTTGAGGTCGCCGCCCTTGGCGAGGTAATGGGCGTGGCAGCGGTGCGTGGAGAGAACTTGGTCGGTCCGCGCCAGCTCGGCGCACAGGCCGGCGGCGACGCCCTCCTGCCCGACCGAAAGGTGGACCGGGCAACGCATCTCCAGTTCGCCGTAGCGCAACGCTACCGCCTCTTCGACGAGGCGGATGCGCAGCATCGCGCGGAACAGCTCCAGCGCCCTCAGGCCGTCAATGTCCGACATCGGTGACCGTCATGGAATGGTGGATCGGTGCGGCCCGATCTCCGCCCTCCGGCATATCGGACACGACGAGCTCGCTATATCATAATTCATATAATATCACGTGAGAAAAATCAGACCATTACAACGCATACGCGAGTATGCGTCACCGGTGGTCAAGAAAAAGGGCGATGCGGAGCCGGTCCGCATCGCCCTTTACGGCGCTGTCACTATGCGCCGGCGAAGTCACGCACCGAAAACACGCTTGAAGACCGTGTCCACGTGCTTGGTGTGGTAGGCCATGTTGAACATCGGCGCGAGCTGTTCACGGGCGATGTGCTTGGTGACCTCGGCGTCGGCCAGCAGGTTGTCCAGCAGGTTGCCGCCCTCGGCCCACACCTTCATGGCGTTGCGCTGCACGGCGAGGTAGGCGTCCTCGCGGCTCATGCCGGCCTGGGTCAGTGCCAGCAGCACGCGCTGCGAGAAGACGAGGCCGCCGAGGTCTTCCAGGTTCTTCTTCATGCGGTCGGGATAGACGACCAGCTTGTCCATCATGCCGGTGGCGCGCACCAGCGCGAAGTCCAGCGTGACGGTGGCGTCCGGGCCGATCATGCGCTCGACCGAGGAGTGCGAAATGTCGCGCTCGTGCCAGAGCGCCACGTTCTCCTGCGCCGGGACGACGGCCGAGCGGACGATGCGCGCCAAGCCCGTCAGGTTCTCCGACAGGACCGGATTGCGCTTGTGCGGCATCGCCGACGAGCCCTTCTGGCCGGGGTGGAAGAACTCCTCCGCCTCGCGCACCTCGGTGCGCTGCAGGTGGCGGACCTCCACGGAAAGGTTCTCCAGCGACGAGGCGATGACGCCCAGCACCGAGAAGAAGAAGGCGTGCCGGTCGCGCGGGATGACCTGGGTGGACACCGGCTCCGGCGTCAGGCCGAGCTGTTCGGCGACGTACTGCTCGACGAACGGGTCGATGTTGGCGAAGGTGCCGACCGCGCCGGAGATGGCGCAGGTGGCGATGTCCTGGCGGGCGGCGACGAGGCGCTCGCGGGCACGCTGGAAGGCGGCGTAATGGCCGGCGAGCTTGAGGCCGAAGGTCGTCGGCTCGGCGTGGATGCCGTGGCTGCGGCCGATGGTGACGGTGTCCTTATGCTCGTAGGCGCGACGCTTCAGCGCGGCCAGCAGCCCGTCCAGATCCTCGATCAGCAGGTCGGCGGCCTGCTTGAGCTGCACGGCGAGGCAGGTGTCGAGCACGTCCGACGAGGTCATGCCCTGGTGCACGAAGCGCGCCTCGGGGCCGACATACTCGGCGAGGTTGGTCAGGAAGGCGATGACGTCGTGCCGGGTCTCGCGCTCGATGGCGTCGATGCGCTCGATCTCCCACTTGCCGCGCTCCCACACCGCCTTGGCGGCCTCGGCGGGGATGACGCCCAGCTTGGCCTGCGCGTCGCAGGCATGCGCCTCGATCTCGAACCAGATGCGGAACTTGTTCTCCGGTTCCCAGATGCGGGCCATTTCGGGGCGGGTATAGCGCGGGATCATCGTACTTCTCCAACTGGGCGGCCGAAACCGGGCGGCCGATGGGCGGCGACGGCGGCCGGACCTTAGCCGCCCGGCGCCCGCGTGAAAAGGCCCTGCACGCCGCCCGGCCGCATGGCGCACCGGAGCGTCCGCCCCCCGTGGTTTGCGCCTGCGGCAGGGAAGCGCCTGCTCTGAACGCGATGTTTCATTCGAGACAAAAGTACTTCAAAAATATTGCAAGATTTTCATCTTCTCGCGTACCATTCACGGTTGGTAGATCCAACAAAAAATAACCGCATGCGGCGGGAGGAAACGCTTTGATCCACAGGCTTCAGGGCCTTGACAACCAGCCCGCCGGCGCAGCGAACGACACGGCCGCAGCGATGGCCGATTCGAATTTGTGGTTGCTGAACATCCTCCAGGGGATGCCGGTGCCCACCTTCGTCATCGACGCCGGTCATCGCGTGACCCATTGGAACAAGGCGTGCGAGACGATCTTCGGCGTGCGCGCCGCCGACATCGTCGGCACCTCGGAGCAATGGCGCGCGTTCTACTCCAAGCCGCGGCCGACCATGGCCGACCTGATCGTGGACGGCATCACGGAAGACACGGTGGCGCAGCTGTACGCCGGGCGCTGGCGCGCCTCGCCGCTGATCGAGGGGGCCTACGAGGCGGAGCAGTGGTTCCCGCACTTCCCCGGCGGCGGCCGCTGGCTGTCCTTCACCGCCGCACCGCTGCGCGGCAAGGACGGCCGCATCCTCGGCGCCATCGAGACGTTGCAGGACATCACCGAACGCAAGCACTCCGAGGAGACCCGCCGCGAGCGGCTGGCCCAGCAGCGTCTGGGCGAGATCGTCGCCGGCAGTCCGGTCCCCACCTTCGTGATCGACGCCGAACACCGCGTCACCCACTGGAACAAGGCGTGCGAGGCGGTGATCGGCGTCCCGGCAAAGGTGCTGACCGGCACGCGGCTGCAATGGCAGGCCTTCTACACCGAGGAACGTCCGGTGATGGCCGACCTCATCGTCGCCGGTGCCGGCGAGGAGGAGATCGCCCGCCATTACCCCAGCAAGTTCCGGCGCTCCGCCCTCATCGACGGGGCGTACGAGGCGGAGGACTTCTTCCCGAAATGCCCCGGCGGCGGGCGCTGGCTGGCCTTCACCGCGGCCCCCCTGCACGATGCGCAGGGGCGCGTCATCGGCGCCATCGAGACCATGCAGGACGTCACCGAGCGCAAGCGCGCGGAGGAGGCGATGCGCCTCTACCACCGCGCCGTGGAGTCGGCCAACAACGGTATCATCATCACCGACGTGAAGGCGCACGACCACCCGGTGGTCTACGCCAACCCGGCGTTCGAGCGGATGACCGGCTACCCGCCGTCCGAGAGCCTCGGCAGCAACCCCCGCTTCCTGCTCGGCCAGGACCGCGGGCAGATGGAGCTGGAAGCGATCAGGTCGGCGCTGCGCCAGCGCCGCCCCGGCAACGCCGTGCTGCGCAACTACCGCAAGGACGGCACGCTCTTCTACAACGAGCTGTTCGTCTCGCCCGTCCGTGACGAGACCGGCGAGGTCACGCACACCATCAGCGTGATGACCGACATCACCGAGCGCAAGCGGTACGAGGAGGAGCTGGAGCACCAGGCCAACCACGACGCGCTGACCGGGCTGGCCAACCGCACGCTGCTGATGGACCGGCTGGAGCATTCGCTGGCCTACGCCCAGCGCTACGCCCAGAAGCCGGCGGTGCTGTTCGTCGACCTCGACAACTTCAAGACCATCAACGACACGCTCGGGCACGACGTCGGCGACCGGCTGGTGCAGGCGGTCGCCAAGCGCCTCGTCCACTGCCTGCGCGAGGTGGACACGGTGGCCCGCCTGGGCGGCGACGAGTTCGTCGTCGTCATCCAGGACGCCCCGGAGGAGAGCGACGTCACCCACGTCATGCGCCGCATCCTGGAGGCGCTGAGCCACCCCTTCGCCATCGACGGGTCGGAGCTGTTCGTCACCTGCTCCATCGGTGCCGCGCTGCACCCGCGCGACGGCGATGACGTGGCGACGCTGCTGAAGAACGCCGACGCCGCCATGTACCGCGCCAAGGAGATGGGCCGAGGCGGCTTCCAGTTCTTCACCCGCGAGATCAACGAGCGGGTCAGCGAGCGCATGGTGATCGAGCGCGAGTTGCACGGCGCCGTCGCCCGCGGCGAGCTTCAGGTCTTCTACCAGCCGCAGCTCGACGTGCGCACCGGCACCATCGTCGGAGCGGAGGCGCTGCTGCGCTGGACCAACCCGCGCCTGGGCAGCGTGTCGCCGGCCCGCTTCATCCCGGTGGCGGAGGAAAGCGGGCTGATCCTTCCCGTCGGCCGCTGGGTGCTGGAGACCGCCTGCGCCGACAGCCGCGGCTGGATCGCCGAGGGCTGGGACAACGCGCGGCTGTCGGTCAACCTCTCGGCCCGGCAGTTCCGCCAGGCCGACCTCTACCACCACATCGAGGAGCTGTTGCAGGACACCGGCCTGTCCAACTTCATCCTGGAGCTGGAACTGACCGAGTCGATGGTCATGCAGAACCCCGAGCAGGCCATCGGCACCATGCGGGCGCTGAAGGACATCGGCCTGCGGCTCGCCATCGACGATTTCGGCACGGGCTACTCATCCTTGAGCCACCTGCGGCACTTCCCGCTGGACATCCTCAAGGTGGACCAGAGCTTCGTGCGCGACATCTCCAACCACGCCGAGGGCGAGGCGATCGCCGCCGCGATCGTCTCCATCGGTCACGCGCTGGGCAAGAAGGTGGTGGCCGAGGGCGTGGAGACGCCGGACCAGCTCGAGTTCCTGCGCGGCCACGGCTGCGACGAGTACCAGGGCTTCCTGTTCAGCCCCGCCGTCCCGGCGGCGCGATTCCGGGAGCTGCTGCTGAAGAACGGGCAACTGCCGGGGGCGGTGTAATCAATCCCCCACCCTGCCCTTCCTCCGCCCAGCGGGGGAAGGTCGGGAGGGGGCAAACGCCCCGCTACTCCTTGACCACCTGGTCGTGCGCGATTTGGAACAGGCGCTCCAACTCCTTCTCGATGCGGTGCTCGGAGATGTCGATGCCCTTGCCGTGCAGGTCGCCCAGCAGCTTGGTGCGGATCTCGTGCGGGCCGGCAGCGCCGAAGTCGGCCTCCACGGTCTGCCGGGCGTAGGCATCGGCGTTCGCCCCCGTCAGTCCCATGAGGTCCGCCGCCCAGAGGCCGGCCAGCTTGTTGCGCCGCGCCCGGATCCGGAACAGCAGGTCCTGGTCGTGCTGGAACTGATTTTCGAAGGCCCTTTCACGATCGTCGAACGTGGTCATGGGGACCCGGACTCCTCGGCTTGTTTGCGTTTTCCTCTACCGGTCTTATATAGCCGGCTCTCCGCCCCGCGTCATCGGGGGTACGAGCGTCCGATACCGGGAGAGGAGCCGGAAGGCAAGACCCATGTGCAGCGTGATCATCCTGCGGCGTCCGGACGCGGCGTGGCCCCTGGTCCTCGGCGCCAACCGCGACGAGATGGCGGACCGCCCCTGGCTTCCCCCTGCGCGCCACTGGGCCGACCGCCCCAACGTGGTGGCGGGTCTGGACGAGCTGGGCGGCGGCTCATGGCTCGGCCTCAACGACGAGGGGCTGGTGGCGGCGATCCTGAACCGTCCGGGCACGCTCGGCCCAGAGGAGGGCAAGCGCTCGCGCGGCGAACTGGTCCTGGAGGCGCTCGACCATGCGGACGCCGCCGACGCGGCGCTGGCGCTGGCCCAGCTCGACACCCGCGCCTACCGGCCGTTCAACCTGCTGATCGCCGACAACCGCGACGCCTACGTGCTGATGCACCGCGGCGACGGTGCCTCCCACGGGCCCAGGCACCGCCCGGAGACGCAGCCCGTCCCCGCGGGCGTGCACATGCTGACCGCCTTCGACCTGGACGACACCGCCGACCCGCGCACCGCGCTGTACCTGCCGCTGTTTCGCCATGCGCCGGCCCCCGATCCGGGCACCGGGTCCCGGGACACGATGTGGGGCGGCTGGCCGGAACTGTTGGGCAGCCGCATCTGGGACGGCGCCAGCGCGCGCGGCGCCATGGACTTCCGGTTGCCGAACGGCTTCGGCACCTCCTCCAGCGCCCTGATCGCCCTGCCGGCGGTGGAGCGGCCGGATCTCGATCCAATCTGGCACTTCGCACCCGGCCCGCCGCACGAAACCGCCTGGAATCCGCTGGATTTGGGCTGAGGAAGGCAAATCCCCCTCGCATTGTGTTCCGTACGCCGGCTTGCTATATCACTCGGGTACATCCCCGGGCCGGCAACGGTTAAGCCGGGCCACACGCAGTTTGGACGACCACCCATGAGCAGACGCCGGCGCATCTACGAAGGCAGGGCGAAAGTCCTCTTCGAAGGTCCAGAGCCCGGGACCCTCGTCCAGTACTTCAAGGACGACGCGAGCGCCTTCAACAACAAGAAGCAGGGTGTCATCACCGGCAAGGGGGTGCTGAACAACCGCATCTCCGAGTACCTGATGAGCCGGCTTTCCGAGATCGGCGTGCCGACGCACTTCGTGCGCCGCCTGAACATGCGCGAGCAGCTGATCCGCGAGGTCGAGATCATCCCCATCGAACTGGTGGTGCGCAACGTCGCCGCCGGCTCGCTGTCCAAGCGCTTCGGCATCCCCGAGGGCACGCCGCTGCCGCGCTCGATCATCGAGTACTATTACAAGTCCGAGGAACTCGGGAAGCCGATGGTCACCGAGGAGCACATCACCGCCTTCGGCTGGGCCGCGCCCCAGGACCTGGACGACATGGTGGCGCTGGCGCTGCGGGTGAACGACTACCTTTCGGGTCTGTTCCTCGGCATCGGGCTCAGGCTGGTGGACTTCAAGCTGGAGTTCGGCCGGCTCTGGGAGGAGGAGGACATGCGCATCGTCCTCGCCGACGAGATCAGCCCGGACAATTGCCGGCTCTGGGACATCAAAACCAACGAGAAGCTCGACAAGGACCGCTTCCGCGAGGACCTCGGCAAGGTCGAGGAGGCCTACCAGGAGGTGGCCCGCCGCCTCGGCATCCTGCCGGAAGGCGGCCCCGGCGACGTCAAGGGCCCGAAGACCCTTCAATAAGCACTCACCCGACAAAGCGAGAAGACACCCATGAAGGCCAAGGTTCACGTCACCCTGAAGCGCGGCGTCCTGGATCCCCAGGGCAAGGCCATCGAGCACGCGCTGCACACGCTGGGCTTCGAGGGCGTCGACAACGTCCGCGCCGGCAAGGTCATCGAGCTGGAGCTGAAGAGCACCGACAAGGACGCCGCCCGCAAGGAGGTGGAGGCCATGTGCACCAAGCTGCTGGCCAACACGGTGATCGAAGACTACGCCATCGAGCTGGCCTGATTTTACCCCTCCCCTGCGCAGCGGGGGAGGGTGCCCAAGCGCAGCGAGGGCGGGTGGGGGCCCGCGTGCCGGCTTGCCCCCCCCCAGCCCACCCCCCCGGCGCAGGGG
>JAEYOB010000679.1 GCA_023412175.1 Pseudomonadota bacterium
GGCGGCGTTCGGGGGGACGCTTAGCGCTTCTTCATGAAGCCGCCCTGGGAACGCTGCTTCACCAGCGCGTCCTGATGGGCGTGGTTGGCAATGCCGGCGGCCGTGTTGTCCACCATGGCGGTGTTGCCGCCGGAGAACAGGCCCTTGCTCCGCTGCATCACCGTGGCCGCTTGGCCGGCATGGTTGCCGATGCCCGCCGCGGTGTTCGAAACGCTCGCCGCGTTCGGGCCGGCGAACCCGCCCTTGTGCTTTTGCAGGACCAGGGCGCTCTGGTCGGCGAAGTTTCCGATACCGGCGGCGGTGTTGGTGACGTTGGCGACGTTCTGCGCCATCGCGGGGGCGGACAGCAGGGCCAGGGCGGCGAAGCCGGCGAGCAGCGAGGTGCGGATCATGGTCGGTCTCCTGTCTGGGGGCCGGCGCTTGGCGTCCGGCGCGTTGTCGATGGCAGGAGACTATCCGGGGCCGCCCCACGCCGATGTGAAGCGGGCCACATTTTGGGTGAGGTTTCTGACAGGGTGTGGGGCCGCCACCGCGTGCCGCATCACGCGCTTCCACGTTTGCCGGGGGCTTCCCCCTCCCACGCCCGCACCACCTGCCGCTGTTCGCCCAGGCCCTCGATGCCCAGGCGCATCTCCTGCCCCGGCTTCAGCCACGGGCTGGGATCGCGGCCCATCGCGACGCCGGCCGGGGTGCCGGTGGCGATGACGTCGCCGGGCAGCAGGGTCATGAAGCCGCTGACGGACGCCAGCAGTTCGGCCACGCCGAAGATCATGTCGGACGTGGAGCCGTCCTGCATGCGCTGCCCGTCCACCTCCAGCCACAGCCGCAGGGCCTGCGGGTCCGGCACCGCGTCGCGGGTGACCAGCCAGGGGCCCAGGGGGCAGAAGCCGTCGGCGCTTTTGCCCTTCAGCCATTGCCCGGTGCCCTCCAGTTGGAAGACGCGCTCCGACACGTCGTTGACCACGCAGTAGCCGGCCACGTGTTCCAGCGCGTCGCGCGCATCCACATTGCGCGCCGTCCGGCCGATCACTACACCCAGTTCCACCTCCCAGTCGAGCTTGGTGGAGCCGCGGGGCGCCGTCACCGGGTCGTTCGGGCCGGCGATGGCCGTGGTCGCCTTCATGAACAGCACCGGTTCCCGCGGCGGTGCCATGCCGGCTTCGGCGGCGTGGGCGCGGTAGTTGAGACCGATGCCCACCACCTTCGACGTGCCTGCCACCGGCGGGCCGAGACGCACGGTATCGGGCACACGGGGCAGGCGGTCCGGGTCGAGGGCGCGCAGGCGTGCCGTGGCGGCGTCCGACAGCGTGGCCGGGGAGAGGTCGTGCACCACGCCCGAAAGGTCGCGGATCGTTCCGTCCCCGTCCAGAAGGCCGGGCCGCTCGTGGCCCGGAGGGCCATAGCGAAGGAGGCGCATTTTTCTTCTCCCCGTTCGTTCAACAGCTTGGACAGGTTTCTGCCGATATATGGTTTCGACCGGGAACCACGGCCTGTTTCCCACCGTCACGGATTGATGTACGCTTTCCCAGGGTCGGGGAAAACCAATCGGGAGGCGGTCATGCCTGTGTGGCGCCGTTACCTCGTACAGGAGACAACCGGGCAACTGGTCGAGTTGCCGAGCCGGGCCTTCGACCGCGCCGACGACGGCGTGGCGCCGATTCCCGATTTCGCCGGGCGTTGCGTCAACCTCGTGGCGGCCGTTCTGGTCGCGGAGGAGGGTGGGGAGCCGCGCCTTGCCGAAGTCGAGTTCACCAAGCTGTATTTCGACGCGTCGGGCTTCGTCGACGTGTCCAAGCGTGACCGCATGATCCGGCTGATGCTGGAGAGCTGCGCCGACCGCCGCGGCGTCTCGCCCACCCAGCCCGGTTGCCTGGACGCCGCCATGCGGGCGGATGCGGCACGGCACGCGCTGGCGCGCGAGTTCGGCTGGGAGCCCGAGCCGGCCCAGGTGAACGAGGCGCTGCACCGTCTGGACGGCCTGCGCTGGATGCCGGCCTCGACCACCTTGCACTGACGGGCAGGGGAGGGCGGCACCCCTGGTTGCCGACGCGCCGTCGCCCCATATGCCAGTGCAGTGTTCGCGCAAGGAGCCAGCGAGGCCGTCATGCACCGTCGCCAAACCGCCAAGGCCACCGCCCTGTCGTATGACCGTGCCCGTCAGCTCGTGCTGATCGGCATGGGGTGGACGATCATTGCCCTCGGCGTCCTGATCTCGCCGCTGCCGGGACCGTTCGGGTTGCCGGTGGTCGTGCTGGGCGGCATCCTGCTGCTGCGCAATTCCGCCGACGCCCGACGGATGTTCGTGCGCGCCAAGCGCCGCTATCCCCGCCTGTTCTCCCCGGTCGAGAAGCTGCGCCAGCGTTTCCGTAAGCGTTGATCTGGGTTGCCCAATCCCCGCGACCGCTGGACATCCGCCGCGACGCGCTGCAATGCTCTGCGCCTTCTGTTGCGAGGAGACGAGCGGTGAAGGCTGGCAACGCGATCCTGTCGGGCTACGGGACCACCATTTTCGAGGTGATGTCGCGCCTCTCGGAGGAGCATGGCGCCATCAACCTGGGGCAGGGCTTCCCCGACGAGCGCGGCCCGGCGGACGTGCTGGAGGCGGCGTCCAAGGCGTTGCTGGAGGGCTGGAACCAGTATCCCTCCATGATGGGCACGCCGGAGCTGCGGCAGGCGCTGGCTGCGCACGCCAGACGTTTCTACGGCCTGGAGGTGGACTGGAAGACCGAGACGATGGTCACCTCCGGCGCCACCGAGGCGCTGACCGCCTGCCTGCTCGGGCTCATCAATCCCGGCGACGAGGTGGTGCTGTTCCAGCCGATGTACGACAGCTACCTGCCCATCGTCCGGCTGGCCGGCGGCGTGCCGCGCTACGTGAACCTCAAGGCGCCGGACTGGAGCTTCACCCGCTCCGACCTGGAGGCGGCGTTCTCGGACAAGACCAAGCTCGTCCTCATCAACGACCCGCTGAACCCGGCGGCCAAGGTGTTCGCCCGCGAGGAGCTTGAGCTGCTGGCGGAGTTCGTACAGCGTTTCGACGCGCTGGCGGTGTGCGACGAGGTATACGAGCACATTGTCTTCGACGGGCGCCCGCACATCCCGCTGATGACGCTGCCGGGCATGCGGGATCGCTGCCTGAAGATCGGCTCGGCCGGCAAGACCTTCTCGCTGACCGGCTGGAAGGTGGGTTACGTCACCGCGGCGCCGCACCTGTTGCAGCCGGTCGCCAAGGCGCACCAGTACATCACCTTCACCACGGCGCCCAACCTCCAGACCGCGGTGGCCTACGGGCTGGGCAAGGAGGACGCGTACTTTGCCGGGCTGGCCTCGGCCATGCAGGCCAAGCGCGACCGGCTGGCGGCCGGGCTGGCCGCCGCCGGGCTGACGGTGATGCCCAGTGCCGGGACCTACTTCCTGAATGTGGACATATCTTCCACCGGCTTCGACGGCGACGACCAGGCATTCTGCCGCCGGCTGACCGCCGAGGCCGGGGTGACGGCGATTCCGGTCAGCGCCTTCTATGTCGAGAACGCACCCGCTACCGTCATCCGCTTCTGCTTCTCCAAGAAGGACGAGGTACTGGACGCGGCGGTTGAGCGGTTGAGCAAGCGGTTCGGGTAGACGTTCCCTAGTGCACTGACGCAGACATAGGATTCACAGAGCGGCGCGGGTGTGCGACGCTGGCGGCATGGCCCAGACCGTCAGCGTCATCGTTGGAGCGGAGGACCGCGCGCGCTTGGCCGCGATCCTCGCCGACCGCAACCGCCCGCAGAAGCATGCACAACGGGCGAACATCATCCTGCTCTCGGCTGAGCGGCTGCCCGTTCTGGAGGTGGCGCGCCGGGGCGGCGT
>JAEYOB010000703.1 GCA_023412175.1 Pseudomonadota bacterium
TCGTAGACGCGCTTGCCGGCAACGTCGCCCATCAGCTTGGCCGGCAGCGAGGCGGCGAGGTCCTGCACCCACCAAGCACCCTCGCCGAAGCCCGGCAGCTCGATCACCGAACCGCCGGCCGGCCGGCGCAGCGCGCCGGTGGGAAGCACGGCCGCCTCCAGCCGCGCGGCCCATGCCTTCGGGTCGGCCTTGACGGTAATGTCCAGCGGCGCCTCGTGCAGGTGCGCGTCCACGATGCCGCGGGCGCGGGCGGTGCCGTAGGCCTGCCGCCAGGACAGCCACAGCCAGTCCGGCGTGTTGAGTCGGCCGGCGTCCTGCGCCTTGACCAGCTCGGCGCCCTCGCGCGCCAGGCGGCGCATGACGGCGTTGATCAGGCCCTTGTACTGCGGGGCGTCCGACGCGACCGCCAGCTCGACCGTGGTGTCCACCGCGGCGTGCGCGGGCGTGCCGAGGAAGACGATCTGCGCCGCACCAAGGCGCAGCACGTCGTGCACCACCGCCTTGGGTAGTCCGGGCTTGTCCAGGCAGCCGAAGATCAGCGCGTCGATCTGCCCGAGCCGGCGCAGCACCGTGGAGGCGAGCATCCGCACGAAGCCGCGGTCGCGCGGCTCCAGCCCACCCAGCTTCGGGTGCGCCTCGAAGGAATCGTCGAACGGCATGTTCTTGCGCAGCACGTCGCGCAGGATGTCCAGCGCGACGATGCGCGCGGCGAGGGAAGCTTCGGTCATGCCGGGGATGTAGCGCGCCACGGGCGGGGAGTCGATGGGGAAGCGACGATGCCCCCTCCCCGCCCCGCCCCCGCGTCGCAGGGAAGGGGTAAAAGACCGGCGTCAGCCATCCGCCCGCATCCGCTCCACGATCTCCGCCAGCACGGCGTCGGCCTTGTCGTTGTCGATCTGGCAGGTGCCGGCCGCGTGGTGGCCGCCGCCGCCGTATTCCAGCATCAGCGCGCCGACGTTGGTCTTCGACGAGCGGTCGAGGATCGATTTGCCGCAGGCCAGCACCGTGTTCTGCTGCTTCAGGCCCCACAGCACGTGGATGGAGATGTTCGCCTCCGGGAACAGCGCGTAGATCATGAAGCGGTTGCCGGCGTAGATCAGCTCCTCGCTGCGCAGGTCGAGCACGACGACGTTGCCGTACTCGCTGGAGCAGCGCTTGATCTGCAGCTCGAACATCCCGCGGTGCTGGTTGTAGAGTTCGACCCGCTCCCGAACGTCGGGCAGCGCCAGGATCTCCTCGATGCTGTGCTGCCGGCAATAGTCGATCAGCTCCATCATCAGCTGGTAGTTCGACACCCGGAAGTCGCGGAAGCGGCCCAGCCCGGTGCGCGCGTCCATCAGGAAGTTCAGCAGCGTCCAGCCGGTCGGGTTCAGGATGTCGTCGCGCTCGTACTGCGCGGAGTCCGCCTGATCGACGGCGCGCATCATCTCGTCCGACACGCGCGGGAAACGCTCCTTGCCGCCGAAATGGTCGTAGACGACGCGGGCGGCCGAGGGGGCGTCGGGGTGGATGATGTGGTTGGGCTTCTGCCCGACGCGGATGGTTTCCGACAGGTGGTGGTCGAAGACGAGGTGGGCGCCCTCCACATAGGGCAGGTTGGTGGTGATGTCGCGGGCCGTGATCTCGACCTTGCCGTCCTGCATGTCCTTCGGATGGACGAACTTGATGTCGTCCACCATGTCCAGCTCCTTCAGCAGGACGGCGCATACCAGCCCGTCGAAGTCAGAGCGGGTGACGAGACGGAACTTCTGATTTTCGGCCATGCTTCCCCCAATGCCCTACCCCGTTCGACGGGGCGAGGCAGGGTAGACGCAGGCCGGTGCCGGCGCAATCGCCAAGGGTGCCGCATGCGCCGGTCCGACGCTCACCCCCATGGGCCGCGCGGGCTTCCCCAGGGGCTGGCGGGTTGCGGAGCATGGCCGCCCATGGCGTACAGGCGCGCCACGCGGTTCTCCACCGACGGGTGCGTCGAGAACAGATTGTCGAACGAGCGGCCGTGCAGCGGGTTGACGATGAACAGGTGCGCGGTCGCCGGGTTGGCCTCGGCGTGCGGTTCGACGTAGCGGGCCACGCCCTCGTGGATGCGCACCAGTGCGCTGGCAAGCCATTGCGGCTGGCCGCAGATCTCGGCGCCGATCCGGTCGGCCTCGTACTCGCGGGTGCGGCTGATCGCCATCTGCACGATCATCGCGGCGAGCGGCGCCACGATCATCATCAGGAGCGCGCCGACGAAGCCCAGCGGGTTGCCGCCGCGCCCGTCCCCGCTGTTCGACGAGCCGCCGAAGAACATGCCGAAGTTCGCCAGCATGGAGATGGCGCCGGCAATGGTCGCGGTGATCGTCATGACGAGGGTGTCGCGGTTCTTCACGTGCGCCAGTTCGTGCGCCATGACGCCGGCGATCTCCTCCGCGCTCAGCATGCGCAGCAGGCCGGTGGTGGCGGCGACCGCGGCGTTCTCCGGGTTGCGGCCGGTGGCGAAGGCGTTGGGCTGGTCGGAGCGGATGACGTAGACGCGCGGCATCGGCAGCCCGGCGCCGTGCGCCAGTTGCTGGACGATGCCGTAGAACTCCGGCGCGGAGTACGCGTCCACCTCCTGGGCGCCGTACATCCCCAACACCATGTTGCCGGAGTTCCAGTAGGTGAAGATGTTCATGCCCAAGGCCACGACGAAGGCGATGAGCATGCCGCCCTGCCCGCCCAGCAGGTACCCCATTCCCATGAACAGGGCGGTGAGGCCGGCGAGCAGCACGGCGGTCTTCAGATAGCTGGTCATAACCCCCTGCAATTCCTAAATACCCGCGGCCGGGCCTTCCCGCCGCCTGTCGCAGGTGATATGGGCTTGGTTCCGCGCCCCGTTCAAGATGCCCGCGAGCACGATCATGAGCGACGACAAGACCATTCCTCCGGTGGACACCAGCGACGAAACGGCGCTGCAGCCGCTTCCCGGCAAGGGCCCCGAGCAGAAACCCGGCGAAATCGGCGGTCCCAAAGGCCCGGAGCCGACCCGCTACGGCGACTGGGAGTTCAAGGGCCGCTGTTCGGATTTCTAGGATTTACGACCTTGCACACGTTTGTGTGTGGGACGTAAAGCCTATTTAGTGCTTGATCCGTTCTTGGCTTGAGCGTAGCCTTTCCACGTTCCGGGCATGACGCCCGTCCGTGTGGAGGCCGTTCCGTGCGCGTCCCCCTGCTCCGCCCCGCGCTGTTGGCGCTGTTGACGGTCGCACCGGCTCACGCCGGTCAGGCCCCGCTGCCCGGACCGATCCCGGCCGATGTGCTCGACGTACTGGACGGCGACACCATCGCCGTGCGCGCCACCATCTGGCTGGGGCAAGCGGTGGAGACGCATGTGCGCCTGTCCGGCATCGACGCGCCGGAGATGCGCGCCCCCTGCGCCGAGGAGAAGGCGAAGGCCGAGGCCGCCCGCGACCTCGCCCGCCGCCTGCTGGCCGACGGCCATGCCCGGCTGCTGGAAGTTCAGGCCGACAAGTACGGCGGACGCGTGCGGGCCCGTGTGCAGACCTCCGCCGGCGCCGACCTGTCGCAGATGCTGCTCGACGCCGGGCTGGCGCGCCCCTACCGGGGCGAGAAGCGCCAGCCCTGGTGCGAGGGCGCGGCCGGATGAACTATTGCGCCGGACACTCGACGCTGGTGGCGCCGTTCGGGGTGCAGACCGTGCGGGTGCGGGCAGCCATGACCGTATCGTTGTCGTAGGTGCAGGCGACGCGCTGAATGGTTCCGGCCCGGCCGACGGCGACCGAAACCGCCTTCGCGCCGCGGATCTGCTCCGGCTTCAGAAGGCAGGACAGGTAGCCGTGAAACTCCCCGGCCTCCCAGCGGGCATTGTCCTTCAACTCGCGGTACTTCTCGAAATCGTTGCAGATGGTGTCCTTGTCCATCATCCGCGCGTTGTCGCTGCAAAAGCCGGTGAAGCCGTATTCCAGTTCGGCCTTGGTCGGGCAGGATCCGGTCTGGACGGCCTGGCTCATGTCGGGGCACGACAGGGTCTCCGCCCAGGCGGGCGGGCCGAAGGTCAACAGGATCGCAAGGACGGACAGGCGGCGCAGCATCGGGTATCCCCCCAGTGAGAAGCGGCGCCATCCTAGCGGCCTGGACGGTGGGCCGACCTGACCATGGTCAAGCGGCACACCGGGAAGCGACCGGCGGGGCGGAACGCCACGGTCCGTTCCCGCGTTCCCCTTTCCGGCAACCATTGTGGGAGAGGAGACATGCGGACGGTCTGGACGGGCGTGGCGATGGCCGCGGCGGTGGTGCTGGGTTCGGTGACGGCGGCGCAGGCCCAGAGCGGCAAGACGGCCGACAAGGGCAACGACCTCGGTTCGCCGCCGGCGATTCAGGGCGAATCCTGGTTCGGCACCGGCGACCAGGACAACAACCGGATGGGCGAGCGCCGCACCGACAAGCAGAAGAACGCCATCGAAACCAAGAACCAGGGCCCCATCGGCAAGGTCCCCGACGCCGCCAGGGGCGAAACCGGTCTGAAGGGCGAAACCACCGGGTCGGGG
>JAEYOB010000714.1 GCA_023412175.1 Pseudomonadota bacterium
CACCAGGAAGAAGGCCCCGGCCACCAGCACGAGCACCGCGCCGGCGGGCAGCTTGGGGAACAGCGCCGACAGCGTGGCGCCGAGCCAGCCGCTCAGGGCGCCGAACGCCGCGGCGATGACGGTCATCGCGCCCAGCCGCTCGGTCCAGAAGCGCGCTGCGGCCGGTGGCACGATCAGCAGCGCCACCACCAGGATCAGCCCGACCGTTTGCAGGCCGATGACCGTGACCAGCGTGGCCAGCGCCATCAGCGCAATGTCCAGCCGCTGCACCGGCCAGCCCTGGCCGTGCGCGAAGCCGGAATCGAAGGCGACCAGCCGCAGCTCCTTGAACAGCAGCGCCACCGTGCCGGCGGCAGCCAGCGCCAGCACGCCCATGGCAATGGCCTCGTTCTGCGCCATGGCCGCGGTCTGGCCGAGGATGAAGTGCGCCAGCCCGGCCTGCCCGCCGACCTGCAAGGACTGGATGTGGCTGAGCAGCACGACCCCCAGCCCGAACGCGGTGGCGAGCACGGCGCCGATGGCCGAATCCTCGGTCAGCCGGGTGAAGCGCACCAGCGCCTGGATGGTCAGCACGCCCAGCACGCCGCTGACCGCCGCCCCGGCCAGCAGCAGCGGCAGCGAGCGCCCCGGCAGTCCCAGCCAGACGCCCAGCAGGAACGCCGCGGCGATGCCCGGTAGCGTGGCGTGGCTCAGGGCATCGCTGACCAGCGCCCGGCGGCGCAGCAGCAGGAAGGTGCCGACCGTGCCGCCGGCCATGCCGAGCGCCGCGGTCCCGGCCACCACCACCGCGGTGTTGAAGCCGGCCTGGAGGGTGACGACGCGCCAGGCTTCCTCAAGCACCGCGCGCCTCCAGGGTATCGAACGGCAGCGGCCGCCCGCCGTAGGCATGGCGGAGGTTCTCCGGGGTCAGAACCTCCCCCACCGGGCCGTCGGCGATGACGCGGGCGTTCACCAGCAGCGCGTGGTCGAAGTAATCGGCGACGGTCTGCAAGTCATGGTGCACGCAGACCACGGTACGCCCGGCGGCGTCGAGGTCGCGCAGCACCTGGAGCACGGCGCGCTCGGTGGCGGCGTCGACGCCGGCGAACGGCTCGTCCATGAAGTAGAGCTGCGCCTCCTGCGCCAGGGCGCGGGCAAGGAAGACGCGCTGCTGCTGCCCGCCCGAGAGCTGGCCGATCTGCCGGTGCGCGAAGTCGGCCATGCCGACACGCTCCAGGGCTTCCAGGGCGGCGTTCTTGTGGCTGCGGGACACCGGACGAAACCAGCCGATCTTGCCGTAACGGCCCATGGCGACGACGTCGAGCGCGGAGACCGGAAAATCCCAATCCACGCTCTCCCGCTGCGGCACGTAGCCGACGAGGCGGCGCTGCTTCCTCAGCGGCCGGCCGAACACCTCGACCGAGCCGGCGACGGTTGGCACGAGGCCCAGGCACGCCTTGATCAGCGTCGACTTGCCGGCCCCGTTCGGGCCGACCACGGCGATCAGGCCGCGCGGCGGGGCGACGTAGGTGACGTCCCACAGCACCGGCTTGCGGTGGTAGGCGACGGTCAGGCCGCGGATGAGCAGGGGGCTCGGCCCCATCGGGGTCTGGGCGGTCTCGTCGCGGGTGCCGGGCGTGCGCCAGAGGTATTGCATGTCCGCTCCTCTATCGCTGCGCCAGGGTCAGTTTTCCGCGGAATCCGCCGGCCGGAGCGTCGCCGCCCAACGCGCGCGAAATCAGCGTGACGTTGTGGTCGATCATCCCAACGTACGTCCCCTCGTACGTGCCCGGCGCGCCCATGGCGTCGGAGAACAGCGCGCCGCCGATCATCACCGTGTGGCCGCGTGCGGCGGCGCCCTCGACCAGGGCCTGCACGTTG
This sequence comes from Pseudomonadota bacterium, assembly GCA_023412175.1. Lineage (GTDB taxonomy): Bacteria > Pseudomonadota > Alphaproteobacteria > Azospirillales > Azospirillaceae > Azospirillum. The sequence goes on from JAEYOB010000714.1 coordinate 1,861, forward strand.
CGGTCGGAAACGCTGGTCTCCGGAAACACGGCGGGGATACTCCGCTCGGCCAGCAGCGCCACGAGTTCCTCGATGCCCTTCAAACCGGCTTCGGACTCGGTGCTGACGCCCTGGATGCCGCGCACCTCGATGCCGTAGGTGCGGCCGAGATAGTTGAAGGCGTCGTGCGCGGTGATCAGAACCCGTGCAGTGGCCGGGATCGAGTCGAGGACGCGCCGGGCGTACGTGTTCAGCTCCATCAGCTCCGTCCTATACGCATCGGCGTTGCGGGTGTACGCCTCGACCCCGGCGGGGTCGGCGGCGACCAGTGCGTCGCGTACGGCGTCCAGCGCATGCGCCCACAGGACGGGTGCCATCCAGACGTGCGGGTCGTCGTTGCCCTCGAACTGCGGCGGGGCGATGCGCCTGTCGCCCGGCACCCGCTCGGCGACCGCCACCACCGGCTTGCCGGTGGCCGCGACGCGCTGGAACGCCTCGTCCATCTTGCCTTCCAGGCGCAGCCCGTTGATCAGCACCACGTCGGCCCGCGTCAGCTTGGCGATGTCGGAGCGCGTCGGCTTGTAAAGGTGCGGATCCACGCCTTCGCCCATCAGCGCCGTCACCTCCGCCCGGTCGCCGGCGACGGCGCGCGCCAGATCGGCGACCATGCCGGTGGTGGCGAGGATGTTGAGGCGTTTGGCATCCGCCGCGGCGGGGCTGCTGGTCAGAAACAACGCCAGCATTGCCATGATCAGAGTTGAATACCTATTCATATTCAGGGTCATTCAGACTATTTCCATTCCAATGAAATAAATGCTCGGTGGTCGTCTTGGCGATTTTGCATATATGAAGCCGAATTTCGCCAGGACAAGATGAACCTCGACGTTCCGGACGGGTTACGGGATGCTGCCGCCCGCGCTATACTGGTGGGCATGATCGTGCTGTTCACCGATTTCGGGCTCACCGGGCCGTACACCGGGCAGGTCAAGGCGGCGCTGGTGCGCGAGGCGCCGGGCGTGCCGGTGATCGACCTGTTCGCCGACGCCCCGGCCTTCGACCCGCAGCTTTCCGCCTATTTGCTGGCCGCCTACGTGCACGAGTTTCCGGCCGGCTCGGTGTTCGTCTGCGTGGTCGATCCCGGCGTGGGCACCGACCGCACGCCGTTGTGGATCCAGGCGGACGGCCGCACCTTCGTCGGCCCGGACAACGGCCTGTTCGAATTGGTGCGGCGGCGCAGCGTGGACTTCAAGGTTGCCGGCATTGCGTGGCGGCCGACGCGGCTGTCGGCCACCTTCCATGGCCGTGACCTGTTCGCGCCGGTCGCGGCGCGGCTGGCGCTGGGCCGGGCGCCGCTGTCGGCGCCGCTCACCCAGGACGAGATCGCCCGGCCGGACTGGCCCGACGACCTCGCGCGGATTGTCTACGTGGACGGGTACGGCAACGCCATGACCGGAATGCGTGCCGCCATGGTGCCGGACTCCGCGCTGCTGGTCGCCAACGGCTACGAGGTGCGGCATGGCCACACCTTCGCGGACGCGGCGGAGGGCGAGGCGTTCTGGTACGCCAATTCCAGCGGACTGGTCGAGATCGCCGTGAACCGCGGCCGCGCCGACCATGCTCTGGAACTGGAGTTGGGCATGCCGGTGGACGTCGAAACCTAATCGCTTGCCGGTAGGGCGGCGCTCCCGCTAGTTTTGCACACGAACAAAGCAAAACAAGGGTAGGGAGGGTCCGCATGTATCCCCATCTGCGCGACGAGTCGCGCTGGGTCGTGCCCGAGGTGCTGGCGCATCAGGCCGCCGCGCGCGGCGATGCGCCGTTCGTCACCATGGTGGACGGGCCGGCGCTGACTTATGCTCAGGCGCAGGACGAGGCGGCCCGGATGGCCGGCTTCCTGGCCGGGCACGGCGTGCAGCCCGGCGACATGGTGGCGGTGATGCTGCCCAACGGCCTGGACTTCGTGCGGGTGTGGCTGGGGCTGGCGCGGCTGGGCGCGGTGCTGGTGGCGCTCAACACCGACCTCAAGGGCGCCTTCCTGGAACACCAGCTTGAGAACGCCGCGGCGCGGCTGGCCATCGTCGATCAGGGCCTTCTGGACCGCTTCGCCGATGTGGCGCCGCGCCTGACCGCGCTGAAGACGGTGCTGACGGTCGGCACCGCGGTGGCGCCCAGCGGCTTCCCCTTCACCCTTGCGGCGCTGGAGGGCTGGCGTGCGGCGGAGCCCTGCGCCGGGCCGATGCCGCGGGCAGGCGACACGCATTGCGTCATGTACACCTCGGGCACCACCGGGCCGTCCAAGGGGGTGCTGATGCCGCACGGGCACGCCTTCCTGTTCGCGCTCGGCTCCATCGACAACTACGCGATGACCGAGGCCGACCGCTATTACATCTGCCTGCCGCTGTTCCACGCCAACGGTCTGTTCATGCAGCTCTTCGCCAGCATGGTCGCCGGCTGCGGCGCGGTGCTCCGCGAGCGTTTCAGCGCCTCGGCCTGGATCTCCGACATCCGCCGCTACGGCTGCACGCTGACCAACAGCCTGGGCGCCGTGACCGCCTTCGTGGTGTCGCAGCCGCCGCGGGCCGACGACCGCGACCACCGCCTGCGCCTGGTTTCCGCCGCGCCAAACCCGGCGGCGACCGAGGCGGTGCTGCGCGAGCGCTTCGGCATCCGCGACGTCGTCGGAATCTACGGCATGACCGAGGTGAACATCCCGCTCTACTGCGAGATGGGTAACCCGCGGCCCGGCACCTGCGGGCGCCTCTACGACCGCTATTTCGAGGTGGAGATCCGCGATCCGGTTACCGACATCCCGGTGCCGCGCGGCAGCGTCGGCGAGCTGATGGTGCGGCCGAAGGCGGCGTCCGGCTTCATGAGTGGCTACCACCGCATGCC
>JAEYOB010000716.1 GCA_023412175.1 Pseudomonadota bacterium
GTCTTCGCCACCATGCTGATGGTGGCGCTGATGGTGTTCGGCCTCTTCTCGTACCAGCGCCTGGGCGTGGACCAGTTCCCGGACGTGGACTTCCCGATCGTGGTGGTTTCCACCGAGTACCCCGGCGCCAGCCCGGAATCCGTCGAGACCGACGTGACGCGCCCGGTCGAGGAGGCGATCAACACCATCGCCGGCATCAAGACGCTGACCTCGCGCTCCTACGAGGGGCGCTCGGTGGTGATCGCCGAGTTCGACCTGAAGACCTCGTCGGTCCAGGCCGTGCAGGACGTACGCGAGAAGGTGTCGGCCCTGCGCCCGAGCTTCCGCACGGAAGTCGAGGAGCCGCAGATCACGCGCTTCAACCCGGACGACCAGCCCATCGTGTCGATCGCGGTGAAGTCGGACATCCGCACGCTGCGCGACCTCACCACGCTGACCGACCAGATCATCCTGAAGCGCCTGCAGAACGTCCGCGGCGTCGGGCGCGCCACCATCGCCGGCGGCGTCAAGCGGCAGGTGCAGATCCGCCTGAAGGCGGAGCGCCTGGAAGCCCTCGGAATCGGTGTGGACGAGGTGGTGCGCGTCGTCACCAACGAGAACCAGGACATCCCCGCCGGCACGGTCGAGGGCGGCGGGCGCGAGCGCGTCGTCCAGGTGGACAGCCGCTTCGTTACGCCCGCCCAGTTCCTCGACTTGATCGTCGCGCGGCGCGGTGACACGCCCGTGCGCCTTAGCCAGGTGGCCGAGGTGATCGACGGCCAGGAAGAGCAGGACACCGTCGCGCTGTTCAACGGCAAGCCGGCGCTGGCCGTGGACGTGGTGCGCGTGCAGGGCGCCAACACCGTCGAGGTCGCCAAGGGTCTGCAGGCCGCGGTGGCCGACCTCCGGAAATCCGGGGCGGTGCCGCCCGACGTGGAGTTCGTGGTGGTGCGCGACACCGCGCGCGGCATCACCAACTCGCTCAGCAACGTGCAGAAGACGCTGGTCGAGGGCGGCGTGCTGACGGTGCTGATCGTCATGCTGTTCCTGGGATCGTGGCGCAGCACGGTGATCACCGGCATGACGCTGCCGGTGGCGGTGCTCGGCACCTTCGCGGTCTTGCACTTCATGGGCTACACGCTGAACGTCATGACGCTGATGGCGCTGTCGCTGGCCATCGGCATCCTGATCGACGACGCCATCGTGGTGCGCGAGAACATCATGCGCCACCTGCACCGCGGCGAAAGCCACCGGCAGGCGGCGCTGAACGGCACGGCGGAGATCGGGCTGGCGGTGCTCGCCACCACGCTGACCATCGTCGCGGTGTTCCTTCCCGTCGCCTTCATGGGCGGCATCATCGGCCGGTTCTTCCTTCAGTTCGGCATCACCGTCTCGGCGGCGGTGCTCATCTCGCTGTTCGTGTCCTTCACGCTCGACCCCATGCTGTCGTCGGTCTGGTACGACCCGGCGGCGCACGGCAAGCACGGGCGCGGGCCGTTCGGCCGCCTCGCACGCTGGTTCGAGTCCTGGTTCGAGGGGTTCTCGCATGGCTACGGGCGCCTGCTGGCATGGTCACTGCGGCGGCGCTGGATCGTGATGAGCGCGGCGGCCGTGATCTTCTTCGGTAGCTTCGCGCTGGTCCCGCTGATCGGCACCGAGTTCGTGCCGCCGGCCGACCTCGGCGAGACGGTGGTGGAGTTGGAGACGCCGGTCGGCTCGTCGCTCCCCTACACCACCGCGAAGGTTGAGCAGGCGGTCAAGGCGCTGCACGAGTTCCCGGAGGTCGGCTACACCTACGCCACGGTGAACACCGGCGTGGCGGTCGGCAAGAACAAGGCCAGCGTCTACGTCCGCCTCATCCCGATCGAGCAGCGCAAACGCTCTCCCAACGACCTCGCGCGGCCGATCCGCGAGCGGCTGGCGTCCATTCCCGGCCTTATCGTCAACGTCGGCATCCCCGGCGTGGGTGGCGTGCAGAAGCAGATCCAGGTCTCCGTCCAGGGCCGCGAGATTGCTGAGCTGGACCGCATCGCCGGGCAGGTCAACGCCGCCATGCAGCGCATTCACGGCTTCGTGGACGTGGACAGCAGCCTCAAGGCGGCCAAGCCGACGCTGTCCGTCCGGCTGGAGCGCGAGTTGGCCAGCGACCTCGGCATCGGCACCTCCCAGGTGGCTGCGACGCTGCGGCCGCTGTTCGCGGGCGACAAGATCTCCACCTGGAAGGCGCCGGACGGCGAAACCTACGACGTGCACATCCGTCTGCCGGAAAGCGCGCGCACCGGCCGCACCGACCTCGACCGCATCTACCTCGCCAGTTCGGCCAAGGACGCGGACGGCAACCCGCGCATGGTGCCGCTGAGCCAGGTGGCCGAGGTGCAGACCACGCTGGGCGCCTCGCAGATCAACCGCCGCGACCTCGCCCGCGAGGTGCTGGTCAGCGCCAACGTGCAAGGCCGCGCCGTCGGCGACGCCGGCAAGGATCTGCAGGCGGCCCTGGCGCAGGTGCAGCTGCCGCCCGGCTACCGCATCGTCTTCGGCGGCTCCACCAAGGACATCGCCGAGACCACCGGCTACGCCGCGCAGGCGCTGGGCCTGGCGGTGATCCTGATCTACCTGATCCTCGCCTCGCAGTTCGGCAGCTTCCTGCAACCCTTCGCCATCATGGCGTCGCTGCCTTTGTCGCTCGTCGGCGTGTTCGTCGGGCTGCTGGTCGCCGGCTCGACGCTGAACATCTTCAGCGCCATCGGCTTCATCATGCTGATGGGCCTGGTCACCAAGAACGCCATCCTGCTGGTGGACTTCTCCAACCAGGCGCGGGCCCGCGGCAAGGACCTGCGGGACGCGCTGGTGGAGGCCGGGATCATCCGCCTGCGCCCCATCGTCATGACCACGGCGGCGATGGTGTTCGGCATGCTGCCGCTGGCACTCGGCATCGGCGAGGGCGCGCAGCAGCGCGCGCCCATGGCGCACGCGGTGATCGGCGGCCTGATCAGCTCGACCGTGCTGACGCTGCTGG
>JAEYOB010000725.1 GCA_023412175.1 Pseudomonadota bacterium
CCCCTTCACCATGCCCAGCGCCCGCCGGGCGCTCCCCACCACCATCAGAGGACCGCCATGCCTATCATCAACCGGGGGCTTGTCAGCGACCCGCCGGCCGTGCCGGAGGGCGAGCGCAAGCTCCGCCTCTTCGATGACAAGCTGCCCGGCTTCTTCATCGAGATCTGGCCGTCGGGCACCATCACCTTCTACGTCCGCTACCGCGACCCGCGTGGCAGGGGGCGCGAGATGCGCATCGGCCGCCTCGGCGAGGTCACGGCCGACCAGGCCCGCAAGAAGGCGCACGAGATCAAGGCCCAGGCCCGGCTCGGCGGCGACCCCGCCGGGGAGCGCGACAAGCTCAAGGCCATGCCGACGTTCTCCGCCTTCATGGAGAGCCGCTACCTGCCCTTCGTGAAGGACCGCATCCGCTCCCACCTCGACCACGAGAGCTTCTACCGCGTCCGCCTCAAGGCCCGCTGGGGCAACCGCCGGATGGACGAGATCAAGCCGCACGATGTCGCCGCCCTCCAGGACAGCCTGCGCAAGGAGGGGCTGGCCAACGGCACCATCAACCGGTACACGGCCTTCGTCCGCCGGGTGTTCAACCTGGCGCTCGAGTGGGAGGTGATCGAGGGCCGCAACCCGGCGCGCAAGGCGGTGATGGCGCGCGAGCACCACCGCGAGAAGTTCCTCACCGAGGCCGAGCTGCGCGCCCTGTTCCTCGCCCTCGACCGCGAGCCCAACCAGGTCGCCGCCAGCGCCATCGCCCTGCTCGCCGCGACCGGCGCCCGGCGCAGCGAGGCGATGAAGGCACGGTGGGAGCACATCGACGTGGAGCGCCGGCTGTGGGTCGTGCCGGTCTCGAAGAGCGGGCGGCGCCGGCACATCCCGCTGTCCGACATGGCGGTGCGTATTCTCGTGCGGCAACCCCGTGCCGACGGCTGCCCGTGGGTGTTTCCGGGGCAGAACCGAAAGAAGCACATCGGCTGCCTGCGCAACACGTGGCTGAGCGTGAAGAAGGCAGCGGGTCTGGATATCGACCTGTGGTTGCATGATCTGAGGCATACTTTCGCCAGCACGTTGGTCAGCAAGGGCCGGACCCTCTACGAAGTCAGCCAGCTGCTCGGCCACAGCCAGATGTCGATGACCATGCGCTACGCGCACCTCGCCCCGCAGCGCCTGCTGGAGGCCGCCAACGAGGCGCTGCCGGACCTCAGCTGATAGAGTGCCGCCTGCTGCGACAAGGCGCATTTCGGATCGGAAGCCAAGTGTGCCCGGCAGCCTCGGCTGCCGGGCCCATCCCATGTTTTTTGGCCGCACAACAGCAGCGGAACGCTGGCCGCGGCTCTCTGGCTTTGTCCCGGGTGCCGTGGTATGTGGCTACCCGCAAGGACGCAGCCGGGCGATCGTGACAGAGAGGTCGAGTGCCCGTCCAACGGTCCGCGAGCGATCAGTGGCGGCTGTACGTGAGCGGCATGATGCCGGGGAGAGCACCGTCGTGAACCCGAAGGACAACGAGGCCCTTGCTCTGGCGGAGTTCAGGTCGGGGACCTGCGTGGTCACGAGCATGCCGGTGACGGTGACGCTGGAGACGTCGTCGATCTGCAACCTGCGCTGCGTGATGTGCCCACACAGCATCGGCGCCGTGGAGCGCCCCAAGCACCTGGAGGAAGCGCTCGCCGAGAAGGTCAGCGGATTCCTCGGCCGGGCGAAGAGCGTCCAGCTTCACGGCATCGGGGAGCCCCTGGCCAGCCCAGCGTTCTGGTCCGTGCTGGAGCGGCTGCCCCAAGGCTGCGACGCTTCGATCAACACGAACCTCACGCTGCTCGACGAGCGCCGGCTCTCGCGCCTCGTCGCCTCCCACATCGGCCTGATCAACGTCTCGGTCGACGCCGCGACGGCAGAGACCTACCGGAAGATCCGTGGGCACGCGTTCGAGGAGCTGCCCCGCAACGTCAAGCGCCTGATTGCGGCTCGCGCTGACGCTGGCGCGCTGCGCCCGCTCGTGTACCTGAACATGACCCTCATGCGCGCGAACATCGAGGAGGCACCGGCATTCGTCGCGCTTGCGGCGGACCTCGGGGCTGACGCCGTGTGCTTCTGGCATCTGAACCGCTGGCCGGACGACGAGATGGCCCGCTACCGGGTGGAAAAGGGCGAGTGGCTCTTCGACTACGCGGCCGAGGGGCTGTGGAACTTCCCGGTGCTGTCAAACCAGCGCCTTCAGGAAGCGATGGAGGTGGGCCGGCACCTCGGCATCCCGGTGCATCTCGACCACAACAAGGGCGTCTTCTTCGACGAGGAAGGCTCGGACCATGACTGAGACCGTCAAGGACTGCCACTATCCCTGGACGTGGATGATGGTCACGGCCGATGGCGCCGTGAAGCCCTGCTGCTTCGCCTCAGGAACCCTCGGCAACCTGCACGAGGCCTCGGCCGAGGAGATCTGGAACGGCTCCATTGCAGTGGAGCTGCGGAAGTTCATCAAGGCGAACCGCGTCCACGCCGTCTGCGCCAAGGCCCCGTGTAAGTACGTACAGAGCATGCAGGCGGTCGTCGAGGAGCTGCCGACGGTGACTCCGGTGGCGGACACGCCGGAGCAGTTCGATGAGGCATGGTATCTGGAAGCATACTCTGATGTCGCTGAAGCGGTCCGGCTCGGGGCCTTTGCGTCAGGATGGCAGCATTACCGTCTGCATGGGCGGGCCGAGCGACGACGTCCGACCGCGTAGGCCGGTGTGGCTGCGCTCACCCTGGAGATCGTATGGATCCATGGTCTCGTCTCCTGATCTACATGTGGCAGCTGTCCCGGCGCCGGATCAGCCGCGCCGAGGTGATCATGTGGGCTGTGGTACTTGTCGGCGGGGGCGCGCTGGCACTGTACGAGTGGTACTTCGGGTGGCCGGAGGCGCTCACCGTGAACCCCATACGGCCAAGCCTTCCCGTCACAATGCGCTGACCGGCATCCTACCCTCTCCCTCTTCAGTGGCGGCTGATCTCGACACCGATTCCGTCGCCCTGGTCGGCCGCCCGACCGAGCGGTAATCGAAGCCGGCCGCCGCCATGTCGCCGGGATTGTAGACGTTGCGCAGGTCGACCATGACGGGCCGCTTCAGCGCCGCCTTGACGCGCTTCAGGTCGAGCGCGCGGAACTCGTTCCACTCCGTCAGGATGGCGACGCAGTCGGCGCCCTCCAGCGCGGCGTAGGCGTTGTCGGCCCACTCCACGCCGGGCAGCAGTTTCCTCGCCTCGTGCATGGCTGCCGGGTCGAAGGCGCGCACGGTGGCCCCGGCCGCCTGCAGCGCCGGGACGATGTCCAGCGACGGCGCGTCGCGCATGTCGTCGGTGTTCGGCTTGAAGGCCACGCCCAGCACCGCCACGGTCTTGCCCTTCAGCGAGCCGTCGCAGACGTCCACGATGCGCTGGGCCATGGACTGCTTGCGCTTGTCGTTGACGTCCACCACCGTCTCGACGATGCGGATCGGGCTGTCGTGGTCCTGGCCGGTGCGCACCAGCGCCAGCGTGTCCTTGGGGAAGCAGGAGCCGCCGTAGCCGGGGCCGGCGTGCAGGAACTTGCGGCCGATGCGGCCGTCCAGACCCATGCCCCTGGCGACGTCGTGCACGTTGGCGCCGACCTTCTCGCACAGGTCGGCGATCTCGTTGATGAAGGTGATCTTCACCGCCAGGAAGGCGTTCGCCGCGTACTTGATCAGTTCGGCCGTTTCCAGCTCGGTCGTGACGATGGGCGTCTCGATCAGCTAGAGCGGGCGGTAGAGCTGGCGCATCACCTCCTGCGCGCGCTCGGACGCGGTGCCGATGACGACGCGGTCGGGCCGCATGAAGTCGCCGATGGCCGAGCCCTCGCGCAGGAACTCCGGGTTGGAGGCGACGTCGAACTCGGCGTCGGGGCGCGCCTCGCGGATGATGCGCTCCACCTCGCGGCCGGTGCCGACCGGCACGGTCGACTTGGTCACCACCACCGTGTAGTGGTCGAGGTTCTCGGCGATCTCCCTGGCGGCGCCGTAGACGTAGGACAGGTCGGCGTGGCCGTCGCCGCGGCGCGACGGGGTGCCGACGGCGATGAACACCGCGTCCACGCCCTTCATGGCCTCGGCGAGGTCGGTGGTGAAGGACAGGCGGCCGGCGGCGACGTTGCGGTTGACCAGATCATCGAGACCGGGCTCGTAGATGGGGATCTCGCCCTTCTTCAGGCGCTCGATCTTGCTCTGGTCCTTGTCGACGCAGCAGACGTGCACGCCGAATTCCGAAAAACAGGCCCCGGACACCAGACCCACATACCCAGTGCCGATCATCGCGATGCGCATCAGTTCCTGCCTTCCTAAAAGTTTGCTGCCTAGCGGCGAACTATTCACAAAAGACGCCTTGATATGACCAATTGTTCTTACAGAAACGGCTTCCACTCGTCAAAATAGAACTCCACTCCTCGGCACTCCGCTTCCTTGACGGGCGACGTGCAAGATATTGGCGTGGCGGCTGTCGAACACCATGAACGTAGAGTTCTGCATTGCGTCACTTGCGGAAACGCTGGCGCGCCACGGGCGACAGGAGCTCTTCAATTCCGCATCACTCACCGGATGGATACAGTGCGAACTCCTCGATCGGCGTTCCTTCCCCTCCCAGGTAGAGGTAGCCGACTATGTCAGCTCGCCCCGTTGTCCGCCACAAGGGCGGAGAGCGCCGCCCGCACGCGCGACTTGTAGTCGGGATTAACGTCAGTCCGGTCGCAGATGGCCTTGCACATGCTCCTTGCCTCCGGCAGCATACTTTCGGCGATGAATGCCATGTAGAGGGCGTACTGGATCTTAAGATCGCCCGGGAATTTCTCAGCGGCGAGTCTGCCGACGGCAACCGCCTCGGCGCTCCGCCCCAGCTTGGAGAGCAGCTCGACATACCATTTCCAGTCGTCCACGTTCGAGTCAGGCAGGGCGCAGGCCTTCGCGGCGGCCTGCATGGCGTCTTCGAACCGCTGCTCCTGGAAGAGCGCGTACTTCAGGTTCGCCCAACCGTGCCGCGACCGTTTGGACAGGGCGAGATGACGTCGCGCCTCGTTGAGTAGCACGCGACTCTGACGCGTGTTCCGCAGGAGGGCGGCGTAGTGATAGAAGGCGCTGCTGTTTGCCTGATCGGCGTCGAAGCGCCGTCGGGCGGCCCAGACGGCGACTCCCATGTGCCTTTGGCGCGCTGCGGCCTGGGCGAGGTTCGCGAGATAGCTGGGACTATAGCGCCGTCTCTCTCGCACACGCTGGCGCATGACCTCTAGGTCGAGCGCCCCCTCGGCTGCGGCGATCACCAGCGGCTTCAGGAGATCGAC
>JAEYOB010000742.1 GCA_023412175.1 Pseudomonadota bacterium
GCCTGCGAGCTTGCGGAACAGGTCGGCCACTTCGAGGTTGTTGTGTGCTTCCATGCTGTCGGCCAGCTCGTCGTAGCGCTCGGCGGCCTCCGATTCCAGCTCCACCGCGTGGGCGAGGAACAGGCCCACGCCGGAGGCGCCGTTCTCAATCCTGGTGATCGTCATACGGCGAACTCCTGCTCGAGCTGCTCCAGGGTCGCCACCGGCTTGCCGGCCGGGGCGAAGGGGCGGCGATTGCCGGCCAGGAAGATCCCGAGGCCGAAACCATCGTCCTCCAGCGCCGCGCGCATCGCCAGCGCCGGATCCTCCGTCGGCTCCCGGCCGTAGGGGTGCACCGTGCTCTTCCAGCCCTTCTGCTCGGGACGGAAGGTCACGCACGGGCTCATCACCTGCACCACCGAGAAGCCGGGGTGCCGGACCGCCTCGACGATCAGCTTGGCGACGCCGTTCGGATCGCCCGAGAAGCCGCGCGCCACGAAGTTCGCCCCGCAGGCCAGGGCCAGCGGCACCGGCTGGATCGGGTTGACGCCCGTGCCCTCCGGCGTGAGCTTGCTCTCGCACCAATCCGGCTCCGTGGTCGGCGACGCCTGGCCCTTGGTCATGCCGTAGACCTGGTTGTCCATCACCACATAGGTCATGTCGACGTTGCGCCGGCAGGCGTGCAGGAAATGGTTGCCGCCGATCGAGAAGCCGTCGCCGTCGCCGCCGAACACCACGACGGTGAGCTCCGGCCGGGCCAGCTTGAGGCCCGCCGCCACCGGCAGCGCGCGGCCATGCACGCCGTGGAAGCCGTAGACCGAGGTGTAGGCGGGGATGCGCGACGAGCAGCCGATGCCCGACACCACCGCCGTGTCGTGCTTCTCCAGCCCCAGGGTGGCGAAGGCGCGGGTGATCGCCGCCAGCACCGAATAATCGCCGCAGCCCGGGCACCAGATCGGCTTGACCTCGGACTTGTAGTCCTGCGGCGTGCGCTCCGCGGGATGCTGCGTCAGATGGGTATCCATGTTCGACACTCCTGTCCGGGTCAGACCAGAGAAACCAGCTTCTCGCGCACCTCGCGGGCGCGGATCGGCAGCGGGCCGGGACGGCTGAACACCGTCACCTCGCCCGGCAGGTCCACGTGCGCACGCAGGTACTTGTGGAACTGGGCGCCGTGCGTCTGTTCCAGGATCAGCAGCTTCTTCACGCCCTTCAGCGCCTCGGCCAGCTTCTCCGGCTGGATCGGCGCGATCAGGCGCATGGCGACGAGGCGGACCTTCCGGCCCTCGGCGTTCAGCCGGGCGACGGCCTCGCGGGCCGGGCCGGTCACCGAGCCCCAGGTCAGCACCGCCACCTCGGCCCCGGCGTCGCCCTCGATGTCGGCCCACGCGGTGCCGTAGTCGAACTGGGTCAGCTTGCGCAGGCGCTTGTCGAGCTGCTTCTGGTGGTCGGAGGACTGCGAGGAGGGCAGGGCGTTCTCGGCGTGCTCCAGGCCGTCGGCGGTGTGCTCGCCGCCGGGCATGCCCGGCACCGCCGCGGGGGAGATGCCGCTGGGCGTGTCGGCGTAGCGCTTGTAGGGCTCGCCGTCCTTGATCCCGGCGAGCAGGCGCTTGGCCTGGAACGGCGCGTCGGCCGGCCGGTCGGTGACCGTGCGCGACTGGCCCATGGCCTGGTCGGACAGCACGATGCACGGTGTCTGGATGGCCTCGGCCAGGTGCACCGCCCATTGGGTGGTGTACAGGCAGTCGGCGATCGAGGTCGGCGCGACCACGAGGTGCGGGGCGTCGCCATGCAGGCCGTAGACGGCGATGTTGAGGTCGGACTGCTCGGACTTGGTGGGGATGCCGGTGGACGGGCCGCCGCGCATGACGTCGATGACCACGACCGGGGTCTCGGAGGCGACCGCCAGGCCGAGCGCCTCGATCATCAGCGCCAGCCCCGGACCGGCCGTGGCGGTGACCGCCGGCACGCCGCCGAAGGAGGCGCCGATGCACATGGTGATGGAGGCGATCTCGTCCTCGGCCTGGACCAGGGCGCCGCCGGTCCTGGCGAGGTTGGGGGCCAGCCACTCCAGCACCTCGGTGGCCGGGGTGATCGGGTAGGCGGCGCAGAACTTGACGCCCCCCTTCAAGGCACCGAAGCCGGCCGCCTCGTTGCCGGAAATGTTCCAGCGCGCCGCGCCGTTCTTCTGCGGCGGCGCCAGTTCGAGCCCGAGGCCCCAGCCGGCCGCCGCCTTGGCGCCGGCCTCGGCGCCGGCGAGCGACGCCTGGACGGCGGCCGGCCCCTTCTTGCCGAGCGCGCTGTCGACCACGGCCTCGATGCCTTCGCGCGGCAGGCCGACCACGGCCGCCACGGCGCCGAGGCCGACCATGTTGACGCGCCCGCCGGTGATCGAGGCGGCGATCTCCTTGATCGGCAGGGCGATGGTCTTGGCGCCGCTGGCCGCCAGCACCGCCGGGACCTCGCCCTGCGCGGGGTCGGTGACGAGGACGCTCTCGGCCGAGAGCGGGAGTTCGGCGGCGAAGCGCTCGACGTTCTGCCAATCGAAGGCGACGATCATGTCGAAGCGGTCGCCGGGGGCGTGCACCGGCCGGGGCGAGAGACGCACGAACGCGGCGGCTTCGCCACCGCGGATCTGCGGGCCCGAGGATCGCGACATGAGGCCGTACCACCCCACGTTCGCGGCCGCGTCGAGCAGCATCTGACCGGCCGTCATGACGCCGGCACCGCCACTGCCAACAAAGGCTATCGTGACCGAGTCCACTGTCATTGTTTCTTCCTTCTCCACCCCAGTCGAGGATCTGGCCGAAACCCCGCGACAGTGCTCTTAGCGGCGTTGCGGACTTGGCGGAATGATCTAGAGCAAATTGCCGGGGTTATTCCGCGTAGCGTTCCTCGGCCCAGGGATCGGCGTCGTTGTGGTAGCCGCGCACTTCCCAGTAGCCGCGCTTGTCCTCGGCCAGGAACTCGATGCGTTTGACCCACTTGGCGCTTTTCCAGAAATAGCGCTTCGGCACGACGACCCGCACCGGCCCGCCGTGGTCGCGGTCGATCGGCTCGCCTTCCCAGGCGGTGGCGAGCAGGACGTCCTCGTCGTCGAAAACGTCCAGCGGCAGGTTGGTGGTGTAGCCGTCGGAGGCGTGGAACAGCACGAAGCGCGCCTCGGGCTTCGGCCGGACGACGGACAGCAGGTGCCGGGCGCTCACCCCTTCCCAATGGTTGTCGTAGCGCGACCAGGAGGTGACGCAGTGGATGTCCGAGACGTGGCGGAACGCCGGCTGCGCCTGGAGGTCGTCCCAGCGCCAGGCAATGGGATTTTCCACCAGCCCATCCACGGCGAGCTGCCAGTTGCTCCGGTCCACCCGCGGCAGCACGCCGAGGTCGAGCACCGGCCAGCCCTTGGTCACGTGCTGGCCCGGCGGCAGGCGCCCGGCCCCCGGCGCACCGGTCAGGCCGCGGCCCTCGCGAGCCCATTTTTCCTTGGCCGCGACGAGCTTCGCGTTGACCTCGCCCTCGCGCTCGACTTCATCGGACATGGCCGGATCCTCCGTCACTGCCGGGTTCCCTATATAGCACCGGAGCCGCCCACGCCCCATCCTCCCCGCGTCGTGGCGGAGACGGCCGTTCCATACAAAGCCGCTGAAATGCCACAGTCCTGCGGTTCCGTGCGGGTTGGCAAGCCGGCGGGCACACGGTAGTCTCGCGGGCTCTCCAAACTTTCGAATATGTCCACGGATCCGTGATGTCCCGTACGCACGCCCGCTGGTTGGGCGCCCTGGTTGCCCTGCTGCTTCTCCTGACCGGCCCCCTGACCGCCATCGCCCAAGCTCCCGCCCCGGTTCCAGCTCCGGCTCCGGCAGCTCCGGCTCCGGCCGCTCCGGCACCTGCGCCGACGCCGGCTGCCCCGGCTGCGGCTGCTGCCCCGGCTGCGGCGGCGCCGGCCTCGGCGGTCGAACAGCTCGAAGGGCTGGTCTCGACGCTGGAGGACCCGCAGGCGCGCGCCAAGCTGGTGGAACAGCTGAAGACGCTGGTCGCTGCGCAGAAGGGCACGACGGCCCAGCCGGCGGCTCCCGCGCCCAGCGACCTGCTGCCCGACGCGCTGGCCTCGCGCACGCTGACCTATCTGGCGCAGCACGTCGAGGACGCGAGCAAGCAGCTGCTGCTGGTCGCCAACGCCTTCTCCGACCTGCCGGCGGTCGCCGAGTGGATGCAGCGGCAGGTGGACGACCCGTCGGCGCGCGAGCGCTGGACGCAGCTGTCGTTCGACCTCGTGATGATCATCATCGCCGGCGCCGTGGTCAGCCGCTTCGCCAGTTGGATGCTGCGCCACCCGCGCCGCGCCATCGAGGCGAAGCGCTGCGAGCGGATGGCGGCCAAGCTGACCTTCCTCCTGCTGCGCCTGATGCTGGAGATGGTGCCGGTCGTCGCCTTTGCGCTGGTCAGCTACGGCATCCTGATGCTGGGCGAGGCGGTGATGCTCAGCGTCGGGTCGCGGGTGCGCCACGTGGTCATCGACATCATCGCCGCCACGGTGGTGGTGCAGCTCGTTCTGGTGGCCGCCAGCCTCCTCTTCGCGCCTTCGGCGCCGGGCCTGCGCCTGACCCGCATGCGCGACGAGACCGCGGCCTACGGCTACGTGTGGACGCGCCGCCTCGCCATCGTCGGGGTGTACGGCTATTTCCTGGCCGACGGGGCGTTCGTCTTCGGGCTGGCGCTGGGCGCCTACGGCGCGCTGCTCAAGCTGCTGGGGCTGGCCATGGCCGCCATGCTGGTCATCCTGATCCTGCAGAACCGCACCGCGGTGGCCGAGTGGCTGCGCGGCAACCCGCTGAGCGGCGACGGCGATCCGGCCGAGACGTCGGAGCGCGAGGCGGAGGGGCAGGGGGCGGTCATGCGCTCGGCCCGGCGCCGGCTGGCCGACGTCTGGCACGTGCTGGCGATCGTCTACGTGGCGGTGGCCTTCGGCGCCTGGGTGCTGAACGTCTACGACGGCTTCGAGTACCTGGCGAAGGCGACGGTCGGCAGCATTGCCATCTTCGTCATCGCCCGCCTGCTGGTCAGCGGCATCAACCGCGCGCTGCGCCGCGGCTTCCGCATCTCGCCGGAGCTGAGCGTCCAGTTCCCGACGCTGGAAGCGCGCGCCAACCTCTACATCCCGGTCCTGCACCGTGTCATCAAGGCGGTGATCTGGGCAGTGGCGTTCCTGATGATCCTCAACGCCTGGGGCATCGACACGCTGGCCTGGATCGAGACGCCGGTCGGCCGCCGCATTGTGCGCAGCGTCGCCACCATCGGCGTCATGCTGGCCGTCGCCGTGGTGGCCTGGGAAGTGGTGAGCGCGCTCATCGAGCGTTTTCTGCGCGGCACCGAGGTGCAGGGCACGCGGATCGAACGCTCGGCCCGCATGCGCACGCTGCTGCCGCTGCTGCGCAACGCCTTCCTGGTGGTCCTGGTG
>JAEYOB010000765.1 GCA_023412175.1 Pseudomonadota bacterium
GTATTCCATGTCCCACCGCTTCGCGCTGCTCCTCGCCACGAGCGTTCTGGCCCTGACGACCCTCGCGGCCGGTCCGGTCCGGGCGGCCACGGTGACGGTGGCGCCGGGGGATCTGGCGGAAGCTCTCGAAGTCGCCACGCCCGGCGACACCCTGATCCTCGCCCCCGGAACGCATTTTGGTCCGGTGACGATCCGCGTTCCCGTCACTCTGCAGGGCCAGCCGGCCGCCGTGATCGACGGGCGCGGGGAAGGCAACGTGCTGACCATCACCGCCACCGACGTGACCGTGCGGGGCGTGGAAGTGCGCAACTCCGGGCTGAGCCTCTCCGAGCAGAACACCGGCATCTTCGTGGGCAAGGGCGCGCACCGCGCCGTCATCGAGGACAACCGGCTGCGCGACAACCTGATCGGCATCTATGTCTGGGGCGGCAACGATGCGCTGGTCCGGCGCAACGACGTGGTCGGCCGCAGCGACCTGCGGGTGTCGGAGCGCGGCAACGGCATCCAGCTCTGGAACACGCCGGGAACCAAGATTCTCAACAACACCGTCCGGCTGGGACGCGACGGCATCTTCACCACGACCTCGAAGAACAACGTGTTTTCCGGGAACCGGTTCGAGCAGGTGCGCTTCGCCGTCCATTACATGTACACGAACGACTCCGAGATTTCGGATAACGTCTCCGTCGGCAACGACGTGGGCTATGCCATCATGTACTCGAACAACCTCGTCATCCGGAACAACCGCTCGCAGGGCGACCGGGACCACGGGCTCCTGCTCAACTACGCCAACAGCTCCAGGATCGAGGGCAATACGGTCGCCGGGCGCTTCGATAGCGCTCAGAGCGCCGACCGCGAGACGGTGGCCGACAAGGACATCCCCCGCGACACCGACACGCTGGACGGCGGCCTGCGCTCCGGCACCTGGAAGTGCGTGTTCATCTACAACGCCAACAAGAACCGCATGACCGGCAACCGGTTCGAGGGCTGCGAGATCGGCGTGCACTTCACCGCCGGCTCCGAACGCAACCTGATGTCCGGCAACGCCTTCATCGGCAACCGCACACAGGTGAAGTACGTCGGCACCCGCAGCCTCGACTGGTCGGACAAGGGACGTGGCAACTACTGGTCCGACAACGCCGCCTTCGACCTGAACGGCGACGGCATCGCCGACGAGGCCTACCGGCCGAACGACGTGGTGGACCGGGTCATGTGGGCCTACCCCGCTGCCAAGCTGCTGCTCAACAGCCCCGGCGTGCAGGTGATCCGCTGGGCGCAGAAGCAGTTCCCGGCCCTGCATCCCGGTGGCGTCATCGACAGCGCCCCACTCATGAACCCGCCGGCTGCCCCGAACGGGGCGCAACTGGCGGAGAGGAAGCCGTAATGATCGCACCGACCTCCGGCGACCCGACCATCCGCGTCGAAGGCGTCTCCAAACGCTACGGCGACGCCTTCGCTGTGCGCGAAGTGGATCTCGACCTTGCCGCCGGCGAGTGCGTGGCGATGGTCGGCCACAACGGCGCCGGCAAGAGCTCGCTGATCAAGCTGATGCGGGGCCTGACCACGCCCTCCGCCGGCCGCGTCCGCGTGCTCGGCGGCGACCCGTCCAGCGCCGCCGCCTCGCACATCTGCCGCCAGGTCGGCTTCCTGCCGGAGAACGTGGCCTTCCACCCCAACATGACCGGCCGCGAGACGCTGGATTTCTATGCCCGCCTGAAGGACGTGTCGCGCGCCGGGAACGACGCCCTGTTCGAGCGCGTGGGGCTTGAACCGGCTGCCATCACGCGCCGCGTCGGCACCTATTCCAAGGGCATGCGCCAGCGCCTCGCCTTGGCGCAGGCGCTGCTGGGCGGGCCGAAGGTGCTGTTCCTCGACGAACCGACCACCGGCCTCGACCCGGCGTTGCGCCAGAGCTTCTACGAGATCGTCGCGAACCTGCGCGACGCCGGCACCACCGTTCTGCTGTGCAGCCACGCCCTGACCGAACTGGAAGGCCAGGCCGACCGCGTGGTGGTGATGAACCGCGGGCGCAAGGTCGCCGAAGGCACGCTCGCCACGCTGCGCACCCTGGCGCAGCTCCCTGTGCGCATCCGGCTGACGCTGCCGGCCGGGGACATCGACGCGCTGGCGGATCTGGTGGGGCATGGGGCGGCCCTGACCCGCCTTGCCGGCGGCGTCGTCGAACTGGCCTGCGCCAACGACGAGAAGGTGAATTTGCTGCGCCGCGTGTCCTGCGAGGGGCTGCCGGTCGCCGATATCGAGATCGTCCAGCCCAGCCTGGACGAGATGTACGCCCACTTCCTGCGCCGGGAGGCTGCGGAATGAAGACGCTCCTGACCATCGCCGCCAAGGAAATCCGAGACGGCCTGCGCAACCGCTGGGTCGTCGCGACCACGTTGCTGATGGCGGCGCTGGCCCTGACCCTGAGCTTCCTGGGTGCCGCGCCGACGGGCACGGTCGGCGTCGGCCCGATGGAGATTACCATCGTCAGCCTGTCCAGCCTGACGATCTTCCTGCTGCCGCTGATCGCGCTGCTCCTGTCCTTCGACGCGGTGGTCGGGGAGGTCGACCGCGGCACCATGATGCTGCTGCTCTCCTACCCGGTGGCGCGCTGGCAGGTGCTGATCGGAAAATTCCTGGGCCACGCCGCGATCATCGCCTTCGCCACGGTGCTCGGCTACGGCGCCGCCGGCGTGGCGCTGTCGATGGGCGGCACCGAGATCGCGGCCGAGAGCTGGTACGCGTTCGCCGCGCTGATCGGCTCCAGCGTCCTGCTGGGGACGGCCTTCACCGCGCTCGGCTATCTCGCCTCGACGGTGGTGCGGGACCGCGGCACAGCCGCGGGCATCGCGGTGGCCGTCTGGCTCGGCTTCGTGCTGCTGTACGACATGGGCCTGCTCGGGCTGCTCGTCGCCGACGGCGGCAAGACGGTGAACGGCGAGTTGTTGGGCTGGCTGCTGCTCGCCAACCCGGCCGACGCCTACCGGCTGTTCAACCTGACCGGATTCGCCAGCGTCAGCCAGTTCGCCGGGACGGCCGGTCTGGCGGCCCACACCGGATTCTCCCCCGCCACGCTTCTTGCGGTGCTCGCCGCCTGGGCTATCGCGCCGCTGGCCCTGGCCGCCGTCCTCTTTTCAAGAAGGCAGATCTGATGCGTTCATCCCTGAAGGCCACGGTGCTGGCCGTCGGTCTCCTGCTGCCGCTCGCCGCATGCAAGCAGGAGCGCGCCGAGACGGCGCCGCCGCCGCCCGCCGCCATCACCGCCGACGCCATCGGGCATTATTGCGGCATGAACCTGCACGACCACCCCGGCCCCAAGGGGCAGGTGATCGTCAAGGACGCGCCGCGCCCGATCTGGCTCTCCTCCGTGCGTGACACCTTCGCGTTCACCATGCTGCCCGAGGAACCGAAGGAGATCCGCGCCATCTACGTCACCGACATGACCGGCGTGACCGATTCGCAGAAGCCCAATTTCGATGCCTGGGTCGAAGCGCGCCAGGCCTGGTACGTGCTGGACAGCGGAGCGAAGGGCGGCATGGGCGCTTCGGAGCCGCTCCCCTTCGCCACCGAAGCCGCCGCCCGCGCCTTCGCCGCCAAGGCCGGCGGCAAGGTGAAGCGCTTCACCGAGGTCACCGACGACGAGATCCTGACCCTCGACATCGAACCCGCGCCGCATCCCGCCGGCCACGCTGCCGACACGCCGGCGCACGCGACGCATGGAGCGACGCCATGAAGGATGTTGTGTCGCGCCGGCGCGTGCTCGCCATCAGCGCGGCCGTTGCCGGCCTGTCGGCCCTGCCGGTGCGGTCGTGGGCCGCCGAAACGCCGGTCCGGACGTGGCGCGGCGTGGCGCTGGGAGCGGACGCGAGCATCCAGCTCGCCCACCCCGACAAGGCCGAGGCGGAACGCCTGATCCGCCTGTGCCTGGACGAGGTGACGCGGCTGGAGCGGGTGTTCAGCCTGTACCGCCGGGACTCGGCGCTGTCGCGTCTGAACCGGGACGGCGTCCTGGACGAGCCCCCTGCCGATCTGGTTCGGCTGCTGTCGGAGGCCGTCGCCTTCGGCGACCGCTCGGGCGGTGCGTTCGACGTGACGGTGCAGCCGCTCTGGACGCTGTACGCCAACCATTTCGCCCGCCCCGGAGCCGACCCGGCCGGGCCGCCCGCCGCGGCCGTCTCGGCCGTCCGCGCCCTCGTCGATTACCGCAGCCTTCGCGTCGGGTCCGACCGCATCGCGTTCGACCGGCGCGGCATGGCGGTGACGCTGAACGGCATCGCCCAGGGCTACGTGACCGACCGCGTGGCCGAGCGACTGCGGAAAGAGGGCATGGACCGCGTCCTCGTCAACCTTGGCGAGACGCGGGCGCTGGGCGCGCATCCGTCGGGAGGGCCGTGGACCGTCGGTCTGCGCGACCCGCTCGACGAAAGCCGCACCACCACGACGCTGGAAATCAGCGACGCGGCGGTCGCGACGACCGGTGGCTACGGCACCCGCTTCGACCCGGCCGGGCGTTTCACCCATGTGTTCGATCCGGCCAGCGGGCGCAGCGCAAACACGTGGCTGTCGGTCACCGTCCAGGCGGCTGACGCTGCGACGGCGGACGCCCTGTCCACCGCGCTGGCTGTCATCCCGGCCGACAAGGCGGAGGGCGTCCTAAGCGGGCAGCCGGGCGCCCTGGCCCGCATGACCCGGCGCGACGGCGGTGTCCTGGTGCTCCGCGCGTAAGGGTTCGAAGGTCCGGTCGTCCCGACCGTGCCGGTGCTATTGCCCGGCGGGCACCATCGGGCGCGCGGCAACGGCCTCGATCTCGACTCGCCATTCGCGGCGCGCCAGAGCGGACACGATGAAGACGGTCGATGCGGGTTTATGGCTGCCGAGAACGGCGGACCGAGCCGCGCCAAAGGCCGGCAGGTCGGCCGTATCGACAAGGAGAACCGTCGTTTTGACGAGGTTCTCAACCCCCATGCCGCCGGCGCGCAGGACGGCGACGAGGTTTTGCCAGCAGAGCCGCGCCTGCTCCTCGAAGGACTCGGGGACGCTGCCGTCGGGAGACACCCCGACCTGCCCGGCTATGTAGAGCCACTCGTGCTCCTTGGGCACCAGGATCCCGTGCGTGTAATGGCCCAGAGGCGCAACGATATCCGGGGGATTGATCGCTTCCATGATGTTATTGGGCTCCGTGTCTGGCGGTGCGGGAGGGGGAGCAGGGGACGTTCAGGAACGTCAGGATGTCGTTGAAGACGGAGCCTGCCGGATCGGCCAGGGTTTCCAGGACCGTGAAGTGCGTCTGCCCCGGCGCGAGGACCATGCCGCCAGCCAGCCCGCGGCTCCGCCAGATCTCCATGAAGTCGCGGCTTTGCTGCTGGAAGCCGGCCGTCTCCTCGCCTCCGACAAGAAGAAGAAGCGGTGTGGCCGGCACCGTCGGCAACCGGCGCGCCAGGCGGAGCGGGCTGAGTTCGTCGGCGGAGGCAGGGGTCAGCCGGGCCTCGCGGTTGATCGACGTGTGCAGCAGCGGGGCAAGCTCGAACACGCCGCTCACCGGCACGACGCCGCAAATGCCGGATCCATCCATTCCCGGCGTGTCCGTCAGCGCCGTGAGTGCCGCCAGATGCCCGCCGGCGGAATGGCCGGAAAGGACGATCCGCGAGGCGTCCGCCCCGAACGAGGATGCGTTCGCCCGTACCCAGGCGAGCATCTGCCGCATCTGCTTTACGATGCTCGCCAGCGGCACCGACGGAACGAGGTCGTAGCTCGGCATCACGACCGTAACGCCCGCATTCACGTACGGGGCG
Source organism: Pseudomonadota bacterium (assembly GCA_023412175.1). Taxonomy (GTDB): domain Bacteria; phylum Pseudomonadota; class Alphaproteobacteria; order Azospirillales; family Azospirillaceae; genus Azospirillum. The sequence continues at coordinate 5,790 of JAEYOB010000765.1, forward strand.
GCGAGAAACGAGAACACATCCTTGTTGAGCGTGCGCCAGTAGCCGCCGTGGATGAACACCAGGATGGGAGCGCCGGCACCGGCCGGGAAAACGTCCAGGCACGCACGGGGACCCTCGCCGTAGCGTTGGTTCAGCAGGGCGCCCGGCGTCTCCCGGTACGCCGCGCTCCGTTCGGCAAAGCCCGCATAGACGGACTCACGCTCCGGATGGCGGGGGCGCAGGTTGTATTCGCGTTCGACAGCCTCGTCGATGGGCGCGGCGCGGCCGTCCGCCCATGTCTGGCACGCTGAAAATTCAAAGGCCAAGATATGCCTCCTGGACTGCCGGATCTCGCTGAAGGGCGGCGGTGTCCGCGGCGTTGACGATGCGTCCTTCGGCGAGCACGTAGCCGCGCGACGCCGTGCGCAACGCCATGCGCGCGTTCTGCTCGGCAAGCAGAATGGCCATGCCTTCGGCATTGAGGGCACGGATGGTGGCGAAGATCTCCTTCACGACGAGCGGGGCGAGGCCCATGGACGGCTCGTCGAGCAGAAGCAGCTTCGGCCGCGCCATCAACGCCCGCCCGATGGCAAGCATCTGCTGCTCCCCGCCCGACAGCGTGCCCGCCGGTTGGAGCAGCCGTTCGCGCAGCCGTGGGAACAGCGTCAGCACGAACTCCAGGTCGGTGTCGATGCCGTCGTGCCGGCGCGGCCAGGCGCGGCGGTAGGCCCCCATCTCCAGGTTGTCGCGCACCGTGAGCGGAGCGAAGACGCGGCGCCCCTCCGGCACCAGGGCGATTCCCTCGGCGACGACGTTGTGCGCGTCGAGGCGCGATACCTCCCGCCCGCCGAAGCGGATCGAACCGCCGACGGGGCGCAGCAGGCCGGACAGGCTGCGCATCAACGTCGTCTTTCCCGCGCCGTTGGCGCCGACGAGGCAGACGCACTCGCCGGGCCCAACCGTCAGGGACAGGTCGCGCAGAATCTGGATCTCGCCATACCCGGCGTTCAGCTTTTCCACTTCAAGCATCGTCGTCGTCCTCGCCAAGATAGGCTTCGAGCACGGCGGGGTCGCGGCGCACCTCGTCGGCCGTTCCCTCCGCGATCTTCCGGCCGTAGTTCAAGACCAGGATGCTGTGGCAGAGCCGCATGACCATGCGCATGTTGTGCTCCACCAGAAGCACCGTGACGCCTTCGGCGTTGAGTGCGCGGATCGTCTCGGAAATCCGCTCCGTCTCCGCATGGGGCAGCCCCGCCGTCGGTTCGTCGAGCAGCAGGAGCTTCGGCTCGGCCGCAAGGGCGCGGGCAATCTCCAGAACCTTGCATTCGCCGAAGCTGAGCGAGCCGGCCCGGTCGTGTGCGCGATGGCCGAGGCCCAGGCGTTCGAGCTGGTGCATCGAGGCGTCCCGGATCTCCGCCTCTTCCCGCAGCGCCGCCCCGGTGCGGAAGATCCCGTGGAACACGTCGCAGCGCGTGCGGGCATGCCGCCCGACCATGACGTTCTCCAGCACCGTCAGATCCTTGAAGATCTGCAAATTCTGGAACGTGCGCGCGATCCCCCGCTCGACCCGCCGGTAGGGTTTCAGGTGGTCGATGCGGCTCCCGTTCAGGACGATCTGGCCGGACGAGGGCGGCGTCACCCCCGCGATCATGTTGAACAGGGTCGTCTTGCCGGCGCCGTTGGGACCGATGACGGCCTTGATCTCGCCCTCGGCGACCGTGAAGTTCAGGTCGCTGACGGCCCGAAGTCCGCCGAAGTTGCGCTGAAGGTCAGCGACTTGGAGAAAGGTCATAGCCGCCCTCCATTCCCGCCCCTGCGGAAGAAGCGGGCGCCGAGCGCCTCCACGCCGGCGGCGAGGCCGCCGGGGAAGAACAGCAGCACCAGGATCATGCAGAGACCGAACAGGAACAGTTCGAAGTCACCGAGCACGCGCAGCGCCTCGGGCACCACGGTGAAGATGAGTGCGCCGAACAGCGGTCCCCAGTAGCGGCCCCAACCGCCGAGCGCCACCATCACGACCAGCATCACCGACGTGAAGTAGCCGAAGGTTTCCGGCGAGGCGAACTGATTGTAGTGGACGTAGAGACCGCCCGCGAGACCGGCCATGGCCGCCGTCAGGACGAAGACGACCAGCTTGTAGCGGAAGCAGTTCACGCCCAGCGCATCGGCGCCGATCTCGCTGGTCGCCAGCGCGCTCAGCGCGCGGCCGACGCGGGATTTGACAAGGTTCAGGATCGCCAGCATGACGAGCCCGCCGCAACCCCAGACGAGGTAGAAGACGCGGTCGTCGGTGGCGAGGCTGAAATCGCCGATCTGGAACGGCGCGACGCCAAGCAGGCCGTTCGGTCCGCCCGTCAGGCCCACGAGTTCGTTGAACATCACGAACACGATGGCGTTGAAGCCGAGTGTCGCCATGGCGAGATAGTGGCCTCGCAGCCGCAGTGCCGGGATCCCGATGATCAGGGCGGATATCGCCGTCACCAGCATGGCCACCGGCACGCCGATCCAGGCGTCGACTCCGAGCTTCGCCGACAGGATGCCGCTCGTGTAGGCACCCAGGCCATAGAACGCGCCGTGGCTCAGCGAGATCTGCCCGCAGAACCCCATCAGCATGTTGAGGCTGGCGATCAGGATCAGGTTGATGAAGAACAGCACGCCGAGCGAGACCATGAAATCGTTCGGCGCGACGAACGGAAACACGGCCAGTGCCAGCCAGACGCACCCCAGCACCGCATGATCGCCCGTGAAGCGGGGCACGGCCACCTGCGTCCGCGGTGAGGTTCCGCCCCGAATGTGGCTTGCGTCCATGACGTTGTTCATTTCGGTCATTGGCTGGTCTCCCTCAGACCTTCTCGATGACCGGCTTGCCGATCAGGCCAACCGGACGCCAGAAGAGGATGAGCAGCAGCACGACAAAGGCGATGGCGTCCTTGAAGTGCGAGGAGATGTAGCCGCTGGCGAAGGCCTCCAGGATGCCGAGGAGCAGACCGCCGAGCAGCGAGCCGTACAGGTTGCCCAGCCCGCCGAGCATGGCGGCGCTGAACCCCTTGAAGCCCAGCATCGTTCCGCTGTCGTAGGAGGTCAGCGTGAGCGGCGTGATGATCGCACCGGCGATGGCCCCGGCCATGGCGGCGATGGCGAACGACCACATGACCGTGCTGTGCACCTTGATGCCCACGAGGGAGGCCGCGTCGCGGTCCGCCGCCGCGGCGCGCAGGGCCTTGCCGAGCACGGTCTTCTCGAAGAACAGATGCGCCAGCACCATGAAGCACGCCGTGATCGTGACTATCCACAGGGTCTGGGAATGGATGCTGGCTCCCAGGACGCTGACAGCGGTGTCGCCGGCGAAGCCCGGATAACCCGCCGGATTCTTGCCGAGGGTCAGCATCACCGCGCTTTTCGTGCAGATGGCGAGACCGATGCTGACCAGCGTGATCAGCAGCGGCGTCGGCTTGGCGATCGGCAGGATCACCAAGCGTTCGGACAGAAGACCGACCGCGGTCACCACGAGTACGGCAAAGAGACAGGCAAGCCAGACCGGGGATGCCGAGGCGGTGACCGTCGCCGCCGCCACCATCCCGCCCATCATCACCCATTCGCCCTGGGAGAAATTGATCGCGTCGGTGCTCTTGAAGATGACGTTGAAGCCGACGGCCACCAGAGCATAGATGCTTCCGGTTCCGATGCCCGCGAACAGGAGTTGGAATACCGTGGACGCCGTGTCCATCGTTGGTTCCTCCACATGCCTCAGCGCTGCTGCTGCGCCGGTTTCAGAAACTGCCCACCAGGGCGTGGTGGAACTCGGGCAAGTCGATTCCCAGGATCCGGAGTTTCTTACGCGCCGCCGCGAGGTACTCGCGCAGGACCGTGGCTTCCGCTTCCACGCTGGCCGCGCCGAGCCCGGCCCGCGCGCAGACGGCATCCGCCTCGGCCTCAATGCCGGCCGCGTTGGACAGCCAGGGGCAGTGATAGCCGCCGAGTTCCACCGCGCGCATGTGCTCCTCGACTTCGGCGGCGATGATCCGGCGCTCCTCCCCGGTCCAGCCGGGGGCGCGCGTCTCGGCGTACAGCCAGCCGAAGGACGCGTGCCGTTCCTTGTCCGCGATGCAGCGGTCGAGCACCGCCGCCAGGACCGGGTTGGTGCAGTCCTGGCGGTAGGCCTTGAACAGCTCCAGTTCGAGCCCGTCCTCGAACGCGCAGTGGGTCACCACGTAGGCGTCGAGCGAGCGCTCCGCGTGCAGCGCACGGCGATGAAGGCTGCGGTTGAACAGCGTCCCGTAGACCGAGGTGCTGGGCCGCTCCACAAGCCCGCCGAACCGGTTGGCGACGCGGTCGAAGCAGTCGACGTGCCAAGCCTCTTCCGTGCCGCGCACGGTCAGGAAGAACTTGGGGTCGGACTCCCGCTGGTCCTCCAGGCAGAAGCGGATGAGCAGCGAGGGCGTTTCCTTCAGGCCCGTGGCCTCGATCCACGCCCGCCGGCTCCACGTCCAGCGCGCCGCCTCGCGTTCGGCCGCGTCATAGCGCTCGGCGTCCAGTTCGGCCCAGGGAATGTCGCGTTGGGGATCCCAGCGGCTCGATTTGCCGGTCTGATACAGGTCGCGTATGCCCGTGATCGTCGGCGACAGGCGGAGGGGAAAGCGTTTCTCCACGAACAGCGGAGTTGGGGCCTGGGTGGCCGTCTGCATGTCGTGCTTCCTCTTTAAAAGTCGCCGATCTTCGGGTGATGGAAGGTGGGCAGATTGATTCCCAACGCCTCCATCCGCCCGCGGATGTTGGCGATCGACGCGACGAAGACCGGCTTCTCCTCCTCCTCGACCGTCGCGCCGAGTCCGGCCTCCCACGTCAGGCGGTCCGCCTCGACCTCGGCGCGCGAGGCCGGGTTTTCCGGGGCGAGCCAGGCGCTGTGGTAGCCGTTCAGTTCCACCTTCTCGATCATCGTGATGACCGCGGCCTCGACCACCTTCAGCTGCTCGGGCGACATGCCCTTGACCTGATGCTCCAGGAAGTACCAGCCGAAGGCGCAGTGCCGGACCTCGTCGCGCATGATGGAGCGACAGATCTGCTTGGCGACGGGATCGCGGGCGATATCGACGAGGTGCCGGAAGACGTCGAAGGCAATCTCCTCGGCAGCGCAGACCAGCGCCGCGATGATGGCTTCCAGCGGCACTTCCGGATCGAGGGCGGCCTTGCGCACCCCGTGCGTGGCGACCGATCCCTGGAACAGTTCCTGGACCGGCTTTTCCATGTAGCCGCCGAGCTTCTCCGCCATCGTGTAGCAGACCTCCGCATGGCGGCTTTCTTCCTGGGAGCGGATCGTGAAGAAAAGCTGCATGTCAGGCGGACGCTTCTCCTCGCAGAAGCGGATCTGCAACGCCGGGCTCTCGGAAATCGCCCCGTACTCACTCCACGCGCGTCGGCTCCAGTATTGCCGGGCCGCGAATATCTGTTCGTCCGTGTACTGGGAAAGGTCGAGCTTGTCCCAGTCGATGTCGGTGCGCGGATCCCACTGGTTCTTGGTGGCGGAATGGAACAGCTCGCGGATCCGCGGAATCTCGCTGTTGAAGGACAGGGGGAATTGTTCTTCCGGCAGGTCGAGGAGCGTGTTGACGGCCATTACGGCCTGCTCCGGGGTCATGTCGGGGTGAAGAGGCATTGCGTGCTCCTGGGATTGAGCGAGGAGAACGGCGGGCAGCGGGCATACAGGGCCGCGCCCACCATGGGCATCACCGGTAATCGGCCAGATTGAAGCGGCTGCCCTTCCAGTTCAGCATCACGATGTCTTCCTTCGAAAGACCGGAGTGCTGCTTTGACGAGAAATTGAAAACGCCGCCGGTGCCGTTGTATCCCGTGATGCTCTCCAGAGCTTCACGCACCTTCGCCTTATCCTTGCCACCCTTTTCGATGGCGAGGCGGGCAAGATGAATGGCGTCGTACGTCTGCGCCACGTACTGGTTCGGCGGGCGGCCGTAGCGCTTGGTGAACTTCTCCATCAGCTCCTGGACGCGCATCTTCAGCGGATCGCTGTCGGGGAGCTGGTCGCCAACCGGGAACTTGACGCTGACCAGCAGTAGATTCTTCGCCGCGTCGCCGGCAAGCTCCATGTAGCGCTGCGACACGAATCCGTAGCTGTGGATCAGCGTCCGGTCGCCGAGGCCGAGCTGCTGCGCCTGCTTCAGGAACACCACGCCCGCCGGCGTCACGGTCCAGCAGATGACGGCCTGCGCCCCGCTGTCCCTGATCCGGGTGAGCTGGGCGGTCATGTCGGTGTCGGCCGGGTTGAAGGCCTCGTAGACCACGTCGAGCTGGCGCTTGGGGGCCAGCAGCTTCATCTGCTCGACCGCGCTCTGCCCGAAGCCGCTGGAATCGGCGAGCAGCGCCACTTTGCGAATGTCGTTCTTCTGCAGGTAGTCCGCGACGCGGTCGAGCACGTCGATGTCGTCCACCGTGCTCTTGAACGTCCACTTGCGCTCCGCGACCGGCTCCACGATGCCCATGGCGCCCTCGGTGGAGATGAAGGGAATCTTGGCCTGTTCAGCCATCGGCGCCATGGCGAGCGCGATGCCGCTCATGTTGCCGCCGCCGACGATCATGTCGACCCGGTCCTGGTTGATGAGGCGGCGGGTGGCGCTGAGCGCCTTCTGACTCTGGCTCTCGGCGTCGTAGAAGACCCATTCGATCTTGCGGCCGTTAATCCCGCCGGCGGCGTTGATCTCCTCGACCGCGATCTCCATCCCGGCCTTCATGTCCTCGCCGAGGAACGCGGCCGGTCCGGTCACGGAAAGGATGGAGCCGATCCGCAGAGGCTCCTGTGCCTGGCTCACCGTACCGCCAACAGCCGTTGCAACCACCAACGCCGCGCCAGCGATGCGCGCTGGGCCTAGAAGCTTTGCAAAGACACCACCCATAGTACTCACCTCCTTGTTCCTCGGGGCGAAACCGTCAGGGCTTGGCACCATTTTTGTTTTTGGTTTTCTTGCTGCCGTCGGAGCGCACTTCCGACGAGAAGCTGATGATGTTCGCCGGGCCCGCGGACGTTGCCTTTGAGACCGGCACCGTCACGACATACCGGGCCTGATCCGCGCGGTAGATCGAATAGCCGGCCATGACGGGCCGGTCGTTCGCGTCCAGATAGACCAGATGGCGGCCCAGCACCGGGTCGTTGGGCAGCACCTCGAGAATCTCGGCCGTGTCCGGGTTCGCCGCGGTGGCTTCGATGCGCATGACGCCGCGGTCGAGCTCGACGGGCATGTTCAGGAGATCGAGCAGCGGGCA
>JAEYOB010000817.1 GCA_023412175.1 Pseudomonadota bacterium
GCATGGAGTAAAGGATCGAGCCGATCAGCAGCCCCTCGAAGGTGAAGGCCATCGACCGCGCCCCCCACAGCGAGGCCAGCCAGCCGCCCGGCCCGTTGGGGCCGAGCAGCATCAGCAGGTAGAAGCCCAGGACGGTGGGCGGCAGCACCAGCGGCAGCGCCACCACGGTGGCCACCGCTTCCTTCCACCACGCCGTCGAGCGCGCCAGCCACCACGCCAGCGGCGTGCCGAGCAGCAGCAGGACGACCGTGGTGAGGGTCGCCAGTTGCAGCGTCAGCAGGATCGGCTGCCAGATCGACATGGTCAGTTGGTGGCCGCGGTGCCGTAGCCGTACTTGGCGATCACCGCGCCGGCCTCGGGGCCCTTGAGGAAGGCGAAGAAGGCCTTGGCCGCCTCGTCGCCGGCCCCCTTCTTCAGCAGCACGGCGTCCTGGCGGATCGGCTCGTGCAGCAGGTCCGGCACCGGCCAGCGCGACCCCTCGTTCCTGGCGATCACCTGCGAGAGCGCGACGAAGCCGACCTCGGCGTTGCCGGTCTCGACGAACTGATAGGCCTGGGCGATGCTGTTGCCCTGCACCAGCTTCGGCTGGAGCGCGTCGTAGACGCCCATCTTCTTCATGGCCTGCACCGCCGCGGCGCCGTAGGGCGCGGTGGCCGGGTTGGCGATGGCGACCTTCTCGAAGGCTCCCTTGCGCAGCGTCTCCTCGCCGCCGACCTTGCCGGGCTCCTTGCTCCACAGCACGAGGCGCCCGATGGCGTAGGTGAAGCGCGAATCCGCGACCGCCAGCCCCTCTTCGACGGCTTTCTGCGGCGTGGTGTCGTCGGCCGCCAGGAACACGGTGAAGGGGGCGTCCTGCTTGATCTGCGCGTAGAACTGGCCGGTGGCGCCGAAGCTCAGCACCGCCTTGTGGCCGGTCTTCGCCTCGAAGGCCTTGGCGATCTCCTTGGCCGGCTCGGTGAAGTTGGCGGCGACCGCGACGTTGGTCTCGGCGGCGCTGGCCGCGCCGGCCGCGGACAGCAGCAGGGCGGTGGCGAGCAGAAGCGTCTTCATTCGTTGGGCTCCCATTCGTTGGGTTCCTTGAGTCAGTCGACGGCTAGGATGATGTGCGAGGCGTCGATCAGCGCGCAGGCCGGCTGGCCGACCGCAAGACCGAGGTCGTCGGCGCTGTGCAGGGTGATGATCGCGGTCAGCGTCTTGCCGCCGCCGATGTCGAGCGTGACCTCGGCGTTGACCGCGCCATCCTCGCGGCGGGCCACGGTGCCCTCGATGCGGTTGCGCACCGAGGTGCGGCGCGCCTCGCCGGCGGGCGCCAGGATGACGAAGGGTGCCTTGATCAGCGCCATCGCCTCGCGGCCGGGGATCAATCCCAGGTCGCGGACGCTGTCGCGGGTTATGACGGCGGTCAGCGTCGTCTGCTCGGACAGGGTCAGGGTGACTTCGGCGTTCACCGCGCCGTCTGCGATGGCGGTCACGGTTCCGCGGAGCGTGTTGCGTGCACTGGTGCGCATGAAGAACCCCCACATCAGGCCGGCGGCGGACAGGCCGGTTTCGTTCAGTTCCGGCTCCAGCGCGTGCAAGGCGCGGGCCAGCTCCCCTTCAAGCCGGTGGAAGGTCTCCGCCAGCCGCACGCCTTCCGGGGTCAGGGTGGCGCCGCCGCCGCGGCGGCCACCGGTCTGCCCCTGCACCAGCGGACGCCCGAACAGGTTGTTCATGGCGTCGATGGCGTCCCAGGCCGCCTTGTAGGTGATGCCCGTCGCCCGCGCCGCGGCGGAGATGCTGCCCTCGCGCGCCACCGCCTCCAGGAGGCGGATGCGTTCCAGGCCAACCGGCGAGGCGTTGGGTCCGGCAAGGGAAAGCTGTGCTCGAACGGACATCGGACCATCTGGGAAAGGCGCTATGTAGACCATCTATATAACGCGATCCGCTGATGAGGGAAACTCCGTTTGTGCAGGTGCCTGGCAGGATCTGGCCGTTCGAAAATCGCACGTTTTGCGTGCAATACTGACGGGGGAGGTGAAAATGTCGCATGTGCCTCCACCTGACAATGCAGCCCCCGTCTGATAACCAGACAGATAAAAGTTTCATAAATTGTTTGGGGAACGGTGGGGCCGGCGGCGCCATCGGGAAACGCACAGGCAGGAGCAGGCCCGGCAATGCTGAGCGTCGTTCGCAACATTCCCATCGCTGCCAAGCTGGCCGGCAGCGGCGTGCTCGTGGTGCTCATGGTCGCCGCCATGGCGTATGGCGGGCACGACGCTTTCGGGCGCGTCCGCACGGACACGGCATTGGCGCAACGCGCGGCGGGGGTTGCCGTGGCCGCCCAGGAAGTCCAGGCGGGCTTCATGGCGGTGGCGTACGCGAACCTCGCCATTGCGACCACCGGCAATGAGGAGGACCTGCTGCGCTCGGCGGAGGGGAGCCGGAAGGATCTCGAACGGAGCCTCGCCCTGATCGACCAGGCCATCGGGCTGGCTGTCAGGCAGGAGCGCAAGGACGCCCTCCGTCAGGCCCGCGACCTGATGGCGCGCTACGGAGACCTCGGCGCGCAGGGCACCGCCGCCCGGCGCACTTACCTCAAGGCGCTGAACGAGCATTACCGCGCCGCCCGCGGCGCCCTCGACCGCGAGGTGTCCGAACTCGTCCGGGTCACGGATCCCGACAGCGACGCCGGGGCTGCCGTGCGTTCCTATGAGCCGGTGGCGAAGGGCATCGCCGATGCGCTCACCACGTATCTCGTCAGCGGCACGGCGGCGGACCTGGAGGCGCTCTGGGCGGCGCAGGAGAGCGCGGGGGCCCCGCTTGCCGACCTGCAGCGGCTGGCTGTAAAGTTCCCGCGCCTGCAGGACGTGGCCGCGGGGCACGTGGTGTTCGCCAAGGCGCTCGGCGACGTGGTCGAGGCGCGGCAGGCCAACGACCGGATCTGGTTCGTCGAGGCCCGGCCTTTGCGCATGAAGACGCAGGCCACGCTGACCGAGATCGCCGGCGCCGCCCAGGGCCTGTCCGCCCAGCTCGCCGAGGAGACGATCCTGACGGTGGACACCGCCTGGTGGCAGACGCTGGCGGCGGCCGGTTTGATGGTCCTGCTGGTCGTCGCCATGAACGGGGCGCTGTACCGCCTCATCGCCACCCCGGTGACCCGGCTGACCGAAGCGATGAAGGCGCTGGCGCAGGGCGACGCCACGGTCATGGTGCCGGCCGTCGAGCGCCACGACGAGGTGGGCGAGATGGCACGGGCGGTCGAGGTGTTCAAGAGTAACAGCATCGAGAACGAACGCCTGCGCGCCGACCAGGAACGGCAGCGTCAGGTGGCCGAGCAGGAGCGCCGCGCGGCGCGCC
>JAEYOB010000009.1 GCA_023412175.1 Pseudomonadota bacterium
GGGCAGCGCGGCGGGTGCGCATTGCCGCTTCCGACGTCAGCCTGGCGCGCCGGCCGCCGGCGGACAGCACGATCCTCAACGCCCTGCCCGGCCGCATCGTCGCCGCGGAGCCGCAGGATGCGGTGCAGGTGATGGCGGTGGTCGCCCTCGGCGAGGACGGCAGCGGCGCGCGCATGCTGGCGCGCGTCACGCGCAAGTCCTGGGACCTGCTCGGCCTGATGCCGGGCCAGCCGGTGTTCGCCCAGATCAAGGGCGTGGCGCTGATCCACCGCGGGGCACCGGCCGACTGAACCGCCTCCGCAGGCCGGCGGATCGGTTTCGATCCGCGGGACATGGCAAAGCCCCCTTCAGGCGACCCCCATGGCGTCGATGCTGGCCTCGATGCGGCCGCGCTTGCGGAGGCGGGCGCCGTCCAGAAGCATGCGCCCGGCCCAGTGGTACACGTTGTTCTCGCGCACCATCTCGCGCATCAGCCGCATGCGCTCATGCTGCTGCTCCGGCGGCATGGTCAGTCCCTGACGGATGGCCTCGGCCATGCTGCGGGTGTCGTAGGGGTTGACGATGAGCGCTTCGAGCAGTTCCCGCGACGCACCGGCAAAGGTGCTCAGGATCAGCACGCCCTGCTCGTCGTCACGCGCGGCGACGAACTCCTTGGCGACGAGGTTCATGCCGTCGTGCAGGCTGCTGACGATGCAGACGTCGGCCGCCCGGAACAGCTCGTAGACATCGCTCGGCTCGTGGTGGCGCGCGACCAGGAGGATCGGGGTGTAGCCCTCGCGGCCGAAGCGGGCGTTGATCGCATCGGCCATGGCCGTCGCCTCGGTCTGGAGTTCCCGGTAGGCCGGCAGCTTGCTGCGCGTCGGCGCCGCGACCTGCACGTAGACGAAGCGCCCGATCAGCTCCGGATGGTTCTCCAGCAGCGTCTCGACCGCGCGGAACCGGTCCGGGATGCCCTTGGTGAAATCGAACCGCTCGACGCCGACGCCGAGCAGCGCATTGGCCGGCAAGCCATGGCGGGCCCGCACCGCCGCCCGGCATTCCGACACCGGAGCCTGCCCCTCCAGCGGCGACGGCGGCCACTCGATGGAGATCGGATAGGGGTGCACCAGGGCGGTGTGCCCGCCGACGGAAACGGTCGAATGCTCCCGGTCGATGAGGCATTCGAGGAAGCGGTCCACGGTGTCGATGAAGTTGTTGCAGTGGAACCGCGTGTGGAAGCCGATGATCGAGCTGCCCAGCAGCCCGTCGAGCACCGCCTCGCGCCAGGGGAAGATGCTGAACACCTCGGCGTTGGGCCAGGGGATGTGCCAGAAGGTGATGATGACGGCGTTGGGCAGGCGCTGGCGCACCATCCGCGGCACCAGCGCGAAGTGGTAGTCGTGCACCAGCACAATGGGGTTGTCGGTCTGCGCCTCCTCCACCACGGCGTCGGCGAACCTCTGGTTCACCTTGACGTACTGCTCCCAGTCGCTCTCGCGCAGCACCGGGCGGGTGAAGGAGATATGGCACAGCGGCCAGAGCCCTTCGTTCGCCAGCCCGTAATAGTATCCCTCCTCCTCCTCGTCGCTGAGCCAGATCCGGCGCAGCGTGTAGGACGGCTTTTCCGGCGGCACCGGGATGCGGTCGTTGCGGTCCACCACCTGACGGTCGGCCGAGCCGCTGCCGTGCGCGATCCAGATGCCGCCGCACGCGCGGGTGATCGGCTCCAGCGCGGTCACCAGACCGCTGGCCGGACGCTGGACGATGACGCCGCCGTGCCCGTCGTCGTTGTGGATGTAGGGCTCGCGGTTGGAGACGACGATGACCTCGGCGCCCGGCAACTCGTTGTCGAGGACGCGGCGGAGCGTCTCGGGCGACCATTCGACGCGGATGCCCGCCGCGGTGTGCCGGGATATGTCGAGGTCGCGCAGCATCTGCCGGATCTCGGTGACCACCGGGCGCATCTCCGGCATGTGTTCGGGGCGCGTTCCGGATGCGAGCGCGGGGTCGAGCGACTGCCGGACGGACCGGAGCCAGCGCCGCAGCGTCAGGCGGGCGACGATGACGGTGACGCCGGCCGCCGTCACCCCGATCAGGGCGAGGACCGCGGCGAGGTAGAACTGCGTGTCGGCACTGCGGCGCTCGATGAAGCTCACGTCGTGCAGGATCATGAGGCTTCCCAATCCCCCGCCTTGCGAAGCCAGGGGGAACGTCGCCACCAGCAGCGCCCCGCCGGCGAGGCGGTCGATGCGGAACACCGGCTTGCGCGCCGCCGCCCCTTCCGCCGGCACCGGGCAGCCGACCTGGATCGGCCAACCTGCCGATGCGCGCGTCAGCGCGCCGGACGGCATGCACAGGCCCAGCGCCAGCACGCGCTCGTCCGTGGTGATCCTCTGGAACAGCGTGTCGATCTCGCGATCCGCCCCGCTCCGCACCAGCCCCGTCAGCGAGTCCTGCACGGCGCTGAAGACGAGGTTCAGGCGCAGTTGCACATCATGCTGGAACCAGCGTCCGACGAGGTGGTTCACCAGCGGCGACAGCGCAAACCCCATGATGCCGAGCACCACGAGCAACGGCAGCGCAAAGCGGACGAGCATGTGCATCGGGAAAATCCTCCATACGGACGGGCACCAGCGGCGGCCGTCGCCTTCTGTGGGAATCCCCGCCGGTTTTTCCCATTGATTCGCGGTCTTATTCCGGACAATGAACGACTCTCATCGCCCAGAAAATACCAGCATCAATCACGCCGTCGACAGCATTCCGCATCCGGAAAGATCACGGACGAATGGCCATTCAGTCGATGCCCGGCAAGACTCCGAAAGACACCACACTATATTTCGGCCATAGCTGCAGCGACGACACTGAGATTACTTTTAAGCACGCAATTCGATTTGCGCTATCAGCGACACTGCCACGCGACAACAAGATGCGTCTACAAAAATTTTCTCGAATCCTGTCAATTTTGTCACACACACGCCCCTTGGAGCCACTCACCGGGCCAAAAGCAATAGGACTGTCGTCGTAGCACCTTGCCGTGGCGACGGCGGCGGCTTGGCACTAGGATATGTTCCGGAAGCGGCAGCAGGTAAGAGACGCCAGCATGACTCCCGGCCCCGAAACAGGCATCGACTACCATGTGAACTACCGCGGACCGACCTATCTGGCCGAGGTTTGGTACCTGTGCGGGGCTTACGACAATCTTGCGGACGCTCAGGCCGCCCTGGCCAAACGGATCGCCTCGGACCTCGACGCGGCCGTCGAGGCCGGCTCGGAATGGCGGCTCGTCGCCGTCTACAAGGCGGAGATCGTCGCCGTGATCGAGCACATGCTCCTGACCGGAAACGGCGTCGAGGCCGTTGCCCCGCGGGTGGACAAAAAGTAGGGCAGCACCACCTGAGACTGCAGGAAGAGGTGCAATTCCCATTGCAAAAAGGGGATGTTGTCCGGTACAGGTGCGCCGCAGCGGCATTGCCGCCCGCCGGGCGGCGCACGCCAAAGAGGCAACGCCATGGTTTCCGTCACCGCACGTTCCGCGATCCCGATGATCCTGTCGGGCACGCTGCTCGCCGCCGTGTCCGGCAGCGCGTTCGGAAGTGAAACCAACCTGCCGGCGAAGGCGGACCTGGGCAAGGCCCTGTTCTTCGATACCAACCTCTCCGTCAACCGCACCCAGTCCTGCGCGAGCTGCCACAACCCCGACCACGGCTTTGCCGATCCGCGCGACAGCGTCGCCGGCGGCGCCGCGTCACTGGGAGCGGACGGGACCTCCATCGGCGACCGCAACGCGCCGACCGTTTCCTACGCCCGCTTCAGCCCGCGTTTCGCGATCCGGGCAAACGGGAAGGCCGTCGGCGGACAGTTCCACGACGGGCGCGCGGCGATCCTGCAGGAACAGGCCGGCGGCCCGCCGCTCAACCCCGGTGAAATGGCGATGGAATCCAAGGCGCAGATCCAGGAGCGCCTGAAGGAGAACCCGGACTACGCCCGCGCGTTCGCCGCCCTGTACGGCCCCGGCGTGCTGGACGACGCCGACCGCGCGTTCGACGCCATGACCGACAGCATCGCGCAGTTCGAGCAGACGGACTTCGTCTCCCCGTTCGATTCGAAGTACGACCGCCACCTGCGCGGCGAGTACAAGATGACCGGCGAGGAAGAGTTGGGGATGACGCTGTTCTTCTCGCAGCAGTTCACCAACTGCAACACCTGCCACCAGCTGAACGCGATGCCGGCCGGCAAGGACGAGACCTTCTCGAATTACGAGTACCACAACATCGGCGTGCCGGTGAACCAAGAGCTGCGCGCCCTCAACGGCAAGGGACCGCGCCACATCGACCGCGGCCTGCGCGAAAACCCGGCGGTCAAGGGCGCCGAATTCATCGGCAAGTACAAGACGCCGGGCCTGCGCAACGTCGCCGTCACCGGCCCCTACATGCACAACGGCGTCTTCAGGGACCTGGAGACCGTGATCCGCTTCTACAACAAGTACAACAGCCAGAAGCCGGCCGCCCAGATCAACCCCGAGACCGGAAAGCCCTGGGGCAAGCCGGAAGTCGCCAAGACGATCTCGACCAAGGAACTGGAGGAAGGCCCCGCCCTCGACGACCGGCGGATCAAGGCCCTCGTAGCCTTCCTCAAGACGCTGACGGACGCCCGCTACGAGCATCTGGTGAAGTAGAGGCTTCCTCCTTTCGGGCGCAGCATTCCCCGCGACGTTCCGCCGCGCGGCACAAGGCCGGGCATCCCTCGGGTTAAAGCTTGACAGCAGGGCCGAATCTCGCCTTGCTATTGCAATTCATTCGCATTTTCATAGCTCCGCATTCAGCCCTTCGACGCCCGAGGAGATCTCCATGTTCAAGCACGCTGCCGGCCTTGCCGCCGTCGCTGTCGTCGCTCTGCTGCCGTACGGCGCCAACGCCCAGGCGCCCAAGCCCGCCTACAAGGATGTGGTGAAGACCTACGCCGACATCGCCCAGGCCAGCTATGAGGACGCCGTCAGCAGCGCGAAGGCGCTGAAGAAGGCGGTGGACGACCTGATCGCCAACCCGACCGAGGACAGCCTCGCCAAGGCCCGCACGGCGTGGCTGACCGCCCGCGTGCCCTACATGCAGACGGAAGCCTTCCGCTTCGGCAACCCGGTCGTCGACGAGTGGGAGGGCAAGGTCAACGCCTGGCCGCTCGACGAGGGGCTGATCGACTACGTGGACGAGGCCTACGGCGGCGGCGAGGAGAACCCGTTCGCCAAGGCCAACGTGATCGCCAACCCGAAGATCAAGACCGGCAACAAGACCCTCGACGCCGGCAAGATCACCAAGGCGCTGCTCGCCGACAAGCTGCACGAGGCCGGCAAGGTCGAGGCGAACGTGGCGACCGGCTACCACGCCATCGAGTTCCTGCTGTGGGGCCAGGATCTGAACGGCACCGGTCCGGGAGCCGGCGTGCGCAAGGCGAGCGATTATGCCAAGGGTGACGCCTGCACCAACGGCAACTGCGACCGTCGCGCCCAGTACCTGAAGGTCGCCACCCAGATGCTGGTCGAAGACCTGGAGGAGATGGCGAAGTCCTGGAGCGCCCAGGGCAAGGCGCGCTCCTCGATCGCCAAGGCCAAGGAGAAGGACGGCGTCGCCCGCATCCTGACCGGCCTCGGCAGCCTCAGCTACGGCGAACTGGCCGGCGAGCGCATGAAGCTCGGCCTCATGCTGCACGATCCGGAAGAGGAGCACGACTGCTTCTCCGACAACACGCACAACTCGCACTATTACGACCAGGTCGGCATGGTGAACGTCTACAACGGCAGCTACACGCGCATCGACGGCACGGTCGTGTCCGGCCCGTCGCTGTCGCAGTACGTCGCCGCCAAGGCGCCGGAGGTCGACGGCAAGGTCAAGGAGGCCATGTCCACCACGACCGCCGCCATGCAGGCGATCAAGGACACCGCCGACAGCGGCAAGATGGCCTACGACCAGATGATCGGCGCCGACAACGAAGCCGGCAACAAGCTGATCTCGACCGCGGTCGACCGCCTCGTCGAGCAGAAGAAGGCGCTGGAAGGCGTCGTCGCCGCGCTCGGCGTGTCGGTCCAGCTGGAAGGCTCGGACAGCCTCGACAACCCGTCGGCCGTGGGCAAGTAAGCCCGCGGCGCTGTCCCGCGCTCCACGGACGGCGGCGGCTTGCCTCCCCGTCGTCATCCGTGGAGCGTCGTGGGCGCCAGAAGAACCAAAAGAAAAAGAACAGCCTTATCGGGATGCATCCGGGTTGCCTGATCCGTTGAAGAAGCGCCGCATCGTTTCCGCCTTCCTGCTGGCCCTGCTGCCGGCCGGGCCGGCGCTGGCCGACGGCATCGACACCCGCATCGGCGAGGCGCTGTTCCGCCGCATGTGGGTCACCGCCCCGACCGTGACCCTGGCGAACGACGGGCTGGGGCCCCTCTACAACGCCCGCTCCTGCGCCACCTGCCATCCCAGGGGCAGCGGCGGGCGCCCGCCGGATCCGGACGCTCCGGGCGAGGGCATCGGCTACACGGTCAAGTTGAACGACGACCCGGTCTACGGACGGCAGATCCAGTCCAACGCCGTCTTCGGTCTGGCCGTCGAGGGGCGGCCCAAGGTTCAGTATCGCGAGGAGACAGCGCGATTCCCCGATGGGGAGACGGTGCGCCTGCGCCGCCCGATCCTCGAAATCGCCGACCTCGGCTACGGTCCCCTGGCGGAGACCACCGTGCTGTCCGGACGGGTGGCGCCGCGCGTGCACGGGATGGGGCTGCTGGACCGCATTCCCGAAGCCGACATCCTGGCCGGAGCCGATCCCGACGACCGCGACGGCGACGGCATCCGCGGCCGACCCAACTACATCGTGGTGGACGGTGTGCCACGCCTCGGCCGTTTCGGCCTGAAAGCCACCCACCCGACGCTCAACCGGCAGAACGCGGAAGCGTTCAGTCTCGACATCGGCATGTCCACACCGGCCTTCCGCGCGGCCTGGGGCGACTGCACCCCGGTGCAGACCGCGTGCCGGGAGGCCCACCACGGCGATTCGCCGCAGTTCGAGGATCTGGAGATCCCGAGCACGGTCATCGCGCTGATCGACGGCTACCTGCGCGACCTGCCGCCCAACGGCGGCCTGGCGCCTCCCAAGAACAAGGCCGGAGCCACCCTGTTCGCCGCCACCGGCTGCGCGTCCTGCCACCGCCCGTCCTTCACCACCGCCGAGGATCCGGCGCACCCCGCCCTGTCGAAGCGGACCGTCTTCCTCTACAGCGACCTTCTGCTGCACGATCTGGGCGACGATCTGGCCGACGGCGTGACGATGGGCGAAGCGCGCGGGCGCGACTGGCGGACCGCGCCGCTGTGGGGCCTGAACCGGCTGGCGAAGGACGATGGCCGCCTGTCGCTGCTGCACGACGGCCGGGCGCGCAGCGTCGCCGAAGCCGTCCTGTGGCACGGCGGCGAGGCCGCGCCGGCGCGGAGCGCCTTCATGAACCTGACCTCCGACGAACGGCGGCATCTGGTGCGCTTCGTCCTGGGGCTATAAGAGAAGGCCCACCACGGCCCGCCACCCACTGTCGAGGATGAGGATGATGCACCGCCGCCTGCTGCTTGGCCTGATGTCGGCCGCCGCCGTGTCGGCGCTGCTCCCGGCGCTGCCCGCCCTTGCGGCGCGCGATCCGGGCAAGGACGCCACCGTGACGGGCGGGTTGGTCCGCACCCACATCCTGCCACGCTTCGAGGCGCTGGCCACCGCTGCAGCAGACTACGCCGACCGGCTCGGCCGGTTCGCGGAATCGCCCACCGCGGCCGGGCTGGAGGAATGCCGGGACGCCCACCGCGCCGTCACCGACGCCTGGGCCGGCGCGCAGCACCTGCGCCCCGGCCCGCTGATGTCCGACCTGCGCGCCGAGCGCATCTCCTACTGGCCGGAACGCCCCGGCCTCGTGCAGCGCCAGATCGCGGGCTTCCTCAACGCCCGCGACCCGAAGCTGTTGGAACCCGGCGCGCTGGCCCGCCAGAGCGCGGCGGTGCAGGGGTTGACGGTCCTGGAGAGGCTGCTGTTCGACGAGGGTGTCACCGTTGCCTCCTTCGACGGGGACGACGCCAAGCGCTACCGCGGCGCCCTGGCGGCGGCGGCGGCGCGCAACCTCGCCACGCTCACCGCCGGCGCGCGCGACGGCTGGAAGGCGCTGGAGAAGCCGCTGGCCGCCGGCCGGCAGACCATCCTCGGCCCGGATTCGGGCTGGGCGGTGAACGCGCTGTTCACCGCGGCGATCACCCAGGTGCAGGTCGTCACCGACCAGAAGCTTCTGGCGCCGCTCGGCCCCGGCCCCGGCGAAGCGAGGCCGACCGTCGCCGAGGCGACGCGCAGCGGGCGCTCCATCCGCAACGTGGTGCTCAACCTGGAAGCCCTGCGTGCCCTGATGCTGGGTGAGCACGGCGGTCCCGGCCTCGCGGCGCTGCTGCCCGATACCGCGGACGGCACAGCCGCCCGGAAGGCCCTCGACGAAAGCCTTCTGGCCGCCATTCGCGCCGCCGGGGCGATCCCGGCCCCGCTGACCACCGCCGTCGGTGATCCGGCGAAGCGCAAGACGGTGGAAGGAGCCTTGCAGGCGGTCAAGGCGGTGCGCATCCAGCTTGTCGATACGGTCGCCCCGCTCCTCGACATCACGCTGGGCTTCAACGAGCTGGATGGGGACTGAGCCATGGCCATGAACCGCCGGAACGTCCTGCTCCTGCTGGGCGGCGGGCTCGGCGCCGCCCTGGTCGGGCCGGCGCGGGCGAACACCGCGAACGGCCCTCTCTATCTCAGCGCCTACGCCACCGCCGGCGCGTCGCCCAGCTACGGCGTCGCGGCGCTGGACGAAGCCGGCGCGGTGCGCTTCACCACGCCCACGCCCGGCCGCGCCCACGCCGTCCTCCCGCATCCGGCGCGCGCCGAGGCCATCGCCTTCGCCCGCCGGCCGGGCCGCTGGTTCATGCCGGTGTCGCTGGACGACGGCACGCCGGGCCACGTGGTCAAGGCGCCGGACGACAGCCGCTTCACCGGCCACGGCGCCTTCTCCGCCGACGGGCGGCTGCTGTATGTGGCGGAGGACGACGTCCCCGGCGAGGCCGGCGCCATCGGCGTCTACGACGCGGCCGACGGCTATCGCCGCCTCGACGCCCTGCCGACCCACGGCCTCGGGCCGCACGAGCTGATCATGATCGGGGGCGGCGCCGTCCTCGCGGTCACCAACGGCGGCGTCATCACCCACCCCGACACCGGCCGGGCCAAGCTGAACCTGGACGAGATGGATTCGTCGCTGACCTACGTCGAGGCGGCCAGCGGCCGGCTGCTCGACAAGGTGCGGCTGCCGGAGCAGCATAGCAACCTCGGCATCCGCCACATCGCCCCCCTGCCCGACGGCGGGATCGCCTTCGGCACGCAGGACGAACGCCCCACGGGCGAGTTGCAGCCCCTGACCGGCATGCACCGGCCCGGCAGCGGCGCGGTGCGCCTGTTCGACACGCCCGACGATATCCTGAACCGGTTCGGCGGCTATATCGGCAGCGTGGCGACGGACGGGCACACGGTCGCGGCCAGTTCGCCCAAGGGCGGGGTCATCGGGCTGTGGGACGGCGCCGCCGGCGGGTGGCTCGGCGCGACCATGCTGCCGGACGGCTGCGGCCTCGCCCCCACCGTGAGCGGCTTCCTGGTCACCAGCGGGCTGGGCGCGATCGAAACGGTTGGCGCGCCCACCGCGGACGCCCGCGACATGCAGCAGACGCCTGCCTTCCGCTGGGACAACCACGTGACACGCCGCGCCTGACCCGCCGGCCCACACCGGCCTCCCCCTGCCCTGGCCAAGCTTCCGAGTCGAGACTGGACGCGCCGTCCGCGGCCTCGCCGCGCCCGCGGCGCACCGGCGTGCCCGGCCGGCTGGACGCCCCCCGTCCGGGGTCGAAAACGCCGCCCGCTCCCGACAGTTACACACCCTTACACACAGCAACCAAAAAGCCCATGC
>JAEYOB010000021.1 GCA_023412175.1 Pseudomonadota bacterium
CGGTAGAGTTGGTCGATGGCGAGACGGTCGCGACTGGAAGCGGACGACAGCGGCAGAGGGGACATGCGGCGGAATCCCTGCGAGTGAACGATATGTTCAACATACTTCGAGAAACGCCGCGCTTGTGACGGTTCAAGAGCGGTTTGTGCGAATTATCTCCGGCAGAAGCGTGGCCACCAGAATTTTGTTCTGGCCGGCCATCAATCCTGCGATTGCGACGCCCGCAACGGGATCGCCGTGACGTTCTTGACCTCCTCCATCACCGGGTAGGTGTGCGTCTCACGCACGCCGCGGGTGCTTGAGAGGAAGCGGCCGAGGAACGCGCGGTACTCGCCCATGTCCTTCAGCCGCGCCTTCACCAGATAGTCGAAGCCGCCGGCCACCATGTGGCATTCCATGATCTCCGGCATGGTGCCGATGGCGCGGCGGAAATCGTCGAAGGCATCCGGCGTGGTGCGGTCCAGCACCACCTCGACGAACACCAGCAGCCCGGCGTCCAGCCGCGCCGGGTCGAGCAGCGCCGTGTATTGCTGGATGAAGCCCTCGGCCTGGAGGCGCTTGACGCGCTCCAGGCAGGCGGCCGGGCTGAGGTGGACGCGCTTGGCGAGATCCACGTTGGTGATCCGGCCGTCCTCCTGCAACGCGCGCAGGATGTTGTAGTCGATGCTGTCCAGCGGTCGCGTCATGGGATCGGGCTGTCGAAGGGGACGGACCCGCATTATCCCCCCCGCGCGAACGGCCGGCAAGCCGGAGCGTCTATCCGAACCGGGGCGTCTATCCGAAGATGTAGTCGCGGCCGGCGACCAGCCCGGTGCTGTCGCTGACCGTCAGCGTCGAGCCATCCGTGAACGAGAAGGTGGTGGCGGCGCCCGCGCTCGTGATGCTGAGGTCGCTCGCCGTGTAGCCGATGAACTGGATCTGGTCGATGCCGGCCTCGAAATAGCGGATCTCGTCGTCCCCGAAGCCGGACGCGGTGCGCCGCATGAGGAAGACGTCGGTGTTGCCGTCAACGAAGCTGACCATGCTGTCGTTGCCGGCACCGGGGTCGAAGCGGTCGGAGCCGCCGTCGCGGAACGTGTCGGTCAGCACGTCGTCGCCGTCAGCGCCGATCAGCGTGTCGTTGCCGGCGCCGCCCGAGATGTTGTCGTTTCCGGCCCCGCCATCGAGGGAATCGTTGCCGAGGGCGCCATAGAGGCGGTCATTGCCCCAGCCGCCGTACATACGGTCGTCGCCGGCATCCCCGAGATAGGGATCGCCCAGCCAGTCGTCGCCGTTGCCGCCGAACAGCGTGTCGTTGCCGTCGCCGCCGAGCAGGGAATCCCGCCCATCCTCGCCGTAAAGGGCGTCGTGGCCGCCCTGCCCCTGAATCCAGTCGTCGCCGGCCCGGCCATAGATCACGTCGGCCAGTTCGGTGCCGGTCAGGAGGTTGTTCGCGGTCGTTCCCCAGAAATTCGGCATGCAACCCTCCACTAAAACAGGGTCGGCATGCTGCATCCCGACAAACCACAAAAGCGAGACGGCATTAGAGCTAAAGCCAACGGATTCGATGGATTGGGTAGACCGCCATGCAACACAATATCCAGGAGCAACACCAGAGAAGCAGCGGCATGGCGTCTTCTTTTATACTTTCAAGAAACATCGCCGTGACAAAATTTTACCGCAATCTCTGCCATTGCACGGCAAGACTGGGACACCCCCGCATGGGGTACCGGACGCTGCTCGCGCTGTTCTATATTGTCCCGAGACGGCTACGGCGAGGCATCGTGTTCGAGAACGGGTTCATTGGCGGGGCCGAGGTGCTGCGGCGGCGGGCTATGCCCTCCCTGTTCGAGGCGCTGGAGAAGCAGTCCGAGGGCACCGTTGCGGTGGACCGCGACGCGCGGGTCGTCTGGATCAACGACAAGTACGCCCGGATGCTGGGCATCGCCGACCCGGCCACGGCCATCGGCCACGATATCGAAGACATCATCCCCAACAGCCTGATGCGCCAAGTGGTGAGCAGCGGGCAGCCGATCCTGCTGGACGTCATGTTCTTCGGTTCCCAGCGGCTCGTGGTGTCGCGCTTCCCGCTGACCGACGACGGCGGCGCGATCATCGGCGCCGTGGGCTTCGTGTTCTACGACAGCCTGCACCGCCTGAAACCGCTGCTGAGCGAACTGTCGCGCCTGGAGGCGGAACTGGAGACGGCGAAACGCCGCCTCAACGAGCGGCGGCAGCCGCGGTACACGCTGCAAAGCTACGTCGGCGACAGCCCGGCCTGCCTGGAGGTGAAGCGCCGGGCGCGGCTGGCCGCGCACCACGACGCGCCGATCCTGCTGCTGGGCGAGACCGGGACGGGCAAGGAACTGATCGCCCAGGGCATCCACGGCCTGTCGGCGCGGGCCGGGCATCCGTTCGTCGGCGTCAACGTCGCGGCCATTCCCGACACGCTCCTGGAGGCGGAGTTCTTCGGCGCCGTCGCCGGCGCCTACACTGGCGTGGACCGCCGCGGCCGCGAGGGGCGCTTCAAGACCGCCGATGGCGGCACGCTGTTCCTCGACGAGATCGGCGACATGCCCATGGCTCTGCAGGCCAAGTTGCTGCGCGCGCTGCAGGAGCAGGAGATCGAACCGCTCGGCTCCGACCGGCCGGTCAAGGTGGACGTGCGGGTGATCGCGGCGACCAACGTGGATCTGGAGCAGCGGATCAGGGACGGCCGCTTCCGGTCTGACCTGTTCTACCGGCTGGACGTGCTGCCGATCCGGCTGCCGTCGCTGTCGGAGATAGGCAGCGGACTGGAGGCCATCGCCGAGTCCATCCTCCAGGAGATCGCACTGCGCACCGGCATGCCCAGCCGGGTGCTCACGCCGGATGCGGTGGAGGCGCTGGGACGCTACGGCTGGCCCGGCAACGTGCGTGAACTGCGCAACGTGCTGGAGCGGGTGTGCCTGCTGACCGACAACCTGCGCCTGACCGCAACGGATCTGGCCGAGGCGTTGCCGACCATGCCGCGCGAAGAGACGAGAGGAGGAGCCTTGACGCCACCACCGACAGCTCCGGTCGCCGTGCTGCCGGCACCGCCCCCGATGCGATCCTACGATGCCGCCTTCGCGGCGTTCGAACGGGAGCTGCTGCAACAGGCGCTCGACGCGTCCGGCAACCGGGCGACCGAGGCCGCCAAACTGCTGGGGATCTCGCGGGCGGCGTTCTACAAGAAGCTTGCGAAGGCGGGGGTCCGGGCGGGCCGGTAAAGCGCCTCCCCCTTGTGCGGGGG
>JAEYOB010000074.1 GCA_023412175.1 Pseudomonadota bacterium
GCGCCAAGGTGGCGCTGGCCGCCCGCCGCATCGAGAGCCTGGAGCGCCTCTGCGAGGACATCGTGCGCGACGGCGGCGAGGCGGTCGCCGTGCCGATGGACGTGACCGACGCCGCCTCGGTGCGCGCCGCGGTGGCCGATGCCGCCGAGGGGCTGGGCGGGCTGGATATCCTGGTCAACAACGCCGGTACCACGCTGACCAAGTCCGTCCTCGACATCGAGGAGTCGGAGTGGGACGGCGTGCTCGACACCAACCTCAAGGGCTGCTTCCTGGTGGCGCAGCAGGCGGCGCGCGCCATGCGGGAGCACGGCCGCGGCGGCACCATCGTCAACGTGGCCTCGATCCTCGGGATCCGCGTCGCCGGCCAGCTTGCGCCCTACGTCACCTCCAAGGCCGGGCTGATCCAGCTCACCAAGGTGATGGCGTTGGAGCTGGCCCGCCACCGCATCCGCGTCAACGCGCTGTGCCCCGGCTACATCGAGACCGACCTCAACCGCGACTTCTTCGCCACCGACGTCGGGCAGGCGATGGTCAAGCGCGTGCCGCAGCGCCGCCTCGGCCAGCTTGAGGAGTTGGACGGGCCGCTGCTGCTGCTGTGTTCGGACGCCTCCTCCTTCATGACCGGCTCGGTGCTCGCCGCCGACGGCGGCCACCTCGTCAGCACGCTTTAGACGGAGACACCCATGGACTTCGCCCTGTCGCCCGAGATCGAGGACTACCGGCGCCGCGTGCGCGCCTTCGTGGAAAGGGAGATTCTTCCCGTCGAAGCGGACCGTGCCAATTGGGACGAGCACGGGATGATCTCCTTGCCGGCTCTGGAGGCGCTGCGCGCCAAGGTGAAGGCCGAGGGGCTGTGGGCGCTCCAGATGCCGAAGGAGCGGGGCGGGCAGGGGCTGCCCGTGGTCGGCATGGCGGCCTGCTACGAGGAGATGAACCGCTCGATCTTCGGGCCGGTGTGCTTCAACTCCTCGGCCCCCGACGACGGCAACATGATGGTGCTGAACAAGGTCGGCACCGAGGCGCAGAAGGAGCGCTGGCTTCAGCCGATCGTGGACGGCAAGGTGCGCTCGTCCTTCGTCATGACCGAACCGCACCCTGGCGGCGGCTCCGACCCGTCGATGATGCTGACCAAGGCCGAGCGCAAGGGCGACCGCTGGGTGGTCAACGGGCGGAAGTGGTTCATCACCGGGGCGGAGGGGGCGCAGCACTTCATCCTCATCGCCCGCACCTCCGACGACCCGCGCAAGGGGCTGACCGCCTTCCTGTTCGACAAGGACCAGCCCGGCTGGGAACTGGTGCGCCGCATCCCGATCATGGGTCCGGAGGAGCACGGCGGCCATTGCGAGCTGGTGTTCGACGGGCTGGAGATCCCCGACGATCAGGTGCTGATGAACGTCGGCGACGGGCTGAAGGTGACGCAGATCCGCCTGGGGCCGGCGCGGCTGACGCACTGCATGCGCTGGACCGGACTTGCCAAGCGCTGCCTGGAGATCGCCGGGGCCTATGTGAAGGAGCGCGAGAGCTTCGGCATCCCGCTCGCCCAGCACGAGGGCGTGCAGTGGATGCTCGGCGAGGCGGCGATGCAGATCGAACTGGGGCGCCTCATGGTGATGAAGGCCGCCTGGACGCTGGACCAGGGGCGCTTCGCCAAGAAGGAGCTGTCCATGGCCAAGGTGCTGCTGGCCGACACGCTGTTTACGGCGGCGGACACCGCCATCCAGCTTTGCGGCGCCCGCGGCTATTCCAAGGACACGGTGCTGGAGTGGATCTACCGCTACGCCCGTCAGGCCAAGCTGGTGGACGGCGCGTCGGAGGTGCACAAGATGGTGCTGTCCGGCTTCTACCTGAAGGAAGGCGACGGCTTCTGGAGCTGGTCATGAGCGCCGGGGACCTGATCAACGACGAGAGCCGCCCGCGCCTGGAAGGGTGGCTGGCGGACCGGCTGGGCGCCGGGCGCGTCGCCGTCGAGGGCGTCAGCCGGCTGAGCGGCGGCGCCATCTCCGAGAACCTGGCGCTGACGCTGGCGGTGGAGGGCGGGCGCCTGGATGGCCGTCACGCCATGGTGCTGCGCGCCGCCCCGCCCATGGAAGTGTCTGCCAGCCTGAACAAGGCGCAGGAGTTCGCCGTGCTGCACGCCGCCTTCGCGGCCGGCATGGCGGCACCGGAACCCATCGTCGCCTGCGACGACACGGGCCTGCTGGGCCGCGCCTTCTACGTCATGCGCCGGGCCGAAGGCGTCGCCGCCGGCTTCCGCGTGGTGAAGGCCGACGAACCGCAGCGTGCCCTTGCCCGCGAACTGGGTCGGCAACTTGGCAGGCTGCACCACGTGCGTCCCGGCGTCGAGGGGCTGGACTTCCTGCCGCTGCCCGAGCGCAGCCCGGCCCTGGACGCCGCCCGCCAGTACCGGGCGTGGGTCGGCGATCTGGCGGAGCGCGACCCGGTGCTGGCCCATGGGCTGCGCTGGCTGGAGATCAACGCGCCGTCGTCGGACGAGGTGGTGCTGTGCCACCGCGATTACCGCACCGGCAACTATCTGGTGAAGGACGGCGCCCTGACGGCCATCCTCGACTGGGAGTTCGCTGGCTGGTCCGACCCCATGGAGGATCTCGGCTGGTTCTGCGCGCGATCCTGGCGTTTCGGCCGCTTCGACCGCGAAGCCGGCGGCATCGCCGATCGCGCCGACCTCTACGCCGGCTACGAGGAGACGGCGGGCCGCCAGGTGGACACGGCGCGCGTGGCCTATTGGGAGGCGTCCGCCTACCTGCGCTGGGCCGCCATTGCCGTCCAGCAGGGCCGCCGCCACACCTCCGGCACCGAGCCGTCGCTGGAGCTGGCGCTCACCGGCCGTATGCTGCCGGAGATCGAGCACGACCTGCTGCTGCATCTGGACGCCATAGGGAGATGATCCCTCTCCCGGGGCGGGAGAGGGAAAAGAGAAGGAGAACCGCATGACCATCGACCAGCCGGACGCCCGCGGGCTCGTGGAGATCGCGCTGAAGACGTTCCGCGAGGTGGTGCTGCCCGCCGTCCCGGCGGAGCAGCGCTTCCCGGCGCTGATGATCGCCAACGCGCTGTCCATCGCCGAGCGCGAGTTGAAGGGCGGCGCCGACGCCGCCGGCCCGTTGCAGCGCCTCCTCGGCGAGGAGGGGGATGCCGAGGCGCTGTCGCGGAAGCTGTGCGCCGCAATCGCGGAGGGACGCTTCGACGACCGTCCGGACCTGCGCCCGGTGCTGTGGGAGATCACGCGGGCCCGCCTCGCCGTGTCCAACCCCAAATACCTCCAGCGATGAGCGCCTTCACACCCTTGCCTGGCACCGCGGCGCGCCGCCGCGTCGTGCTGATGCGGCACGGGCATGTGTCCTACTTCGACGCCGCCGGCCAGCCCCTGAACCCGAAGCTGGCGCCGCTCACCGACGAGGGGCGGGCGCAGGTCAGCGCCGCGGCGGCGGCGCTTAAGGACGTGCCCTTCGACCGCATCGTCTGCTCCGGCCTGCCGCGCACCCGCGCGACGGCGGAGATCGTCGCCGAGGGGTATGGCCTTCCCGTCGAGGACGAGCCGGGCTTCCTGGAGATCCGCGCCGGTCGCTATCGTCTGATCCCGCGTGAGGAACGCACCGCCGCCTTTCTCTACGGCTTCGAGGGCGCGCACCTTCCCGGCGCGCGCTTCGCCGGCGGCGACGTCATGGCGGAGGTGCAGGAGCGTATCGTCGGCGCGCTGGAACGGCTCCTGCTGGAGCCGGGCTGGACGCATCTGCTGCTGGCCGCGCACGATGGGGTGAACCGGCTGCTGCTGTCCTGGGCCTGCGGCGCCGGGCTGGCGGCCATGGGGGCGTTCGACCAGGACTACGCCGCCTTCAACGTGCTGGACTTCGACGTGGAGGACGGCCGCGTCGTCCGCCGCATGATCAAGGCGGTCAACGTGACACCGGACAACCCCGCCAAGGCCGGCGTCTACGAGACCAGTCTGGAGCGGGTCTTCCGCCCGCTGCTGGCGCTGGACTGAGCGTTCATAGCAGCACCCACGAAAGCGCAGGTCCCTTCCGGTGGACGGGCAGGGCGCCCCTGCCCACACTGCGCGCCTCATGAACCGGGAGCGGAGCGGGGGCGGTGACGGAGAACGGGGAGAGCGGATATCTGGTCGCGGGGACGCCGGCGTTCCGCCGCGCGCGGCTCAGCCTGTTCGCCGCCGGCTACGCGACCTTCGCGACGCTGTGGTGCGTGCAGCCGCTGATGCCCGAGTTCGCCCGCGAGTTCGCGGTCAGCCCGGCGCAGTCCGCCCTGGCGCTGTCGCTGCCCACCGGCGTGCTGGCCTTCGCCCTGCTGGTGGCGGGCGCGGTGTCGGACTCGCTGGGGCGCAAGCCGGTGATGCTCGCCTCGCTTCTGGCCTCCGGCGCGCTGAGCGTGCTCGCCGCGCTGACGCCGGACTGGCACTGGCTGCTGG
>JAEYOB010000078.1 GCA_023412175.1 Pseudomonadota bacterium
AACCAGCTGTCGCCGCCCTCCTTCACCATGGCGCGGCCGGTGCCGACGGCCAGCGCGCGGGTATCGTAGGCCCAATGGAAGCCGGTCGGCGAACAGGCATCGCCGGTCAGGCGCGACGTCGCCGGACCTTCCATGAGGAAGATCTTCTTCTTCTCCTTCGTCACCTCCTGGACTGCCAACGCCACGCCGGAGTTCGGCACGTCGACGATGACGTCCACACCCTCGGTGTCGATCCACTGACGGGCGATGTTGGAGCCGATGTCCGCCTTGTTCTGGTGGTCGGCGGTGATGATCTCGATCGGTTTGCCGCCGACCTTGTTGCCCATCTCCTCCGCCGCCATGCGCGCCGCAACGGCGGACCCCTCGCCGCCCAGGTCTGCGTAAAGGCCGGAGCGGTCGTTCAGCACGCCGATCTTGACCTTGTCGCCCGAAAACTTGCCCTGCTGCGCGTGCGCCATGCCAGCGGTCAACGCCAGCACGGCCGTTCCGGCCAGAAGAATGCGTCCCATCATCCTGCGTTCCCTCCCCTCGATGTTGTTGGGTTGCTTGGTGGGTACAGTCAGATTCCCAGCCGTTCTTGCAGCCGGCCCATATTGGCTTCCAGCTGATCGTTGGGAATCATATCGACGACGCGTCCGTCTTCCATCACGTAGTGACGGTCGGCCAGCGTGGCGGCGAAGCGGAAGTTCTGCTCGACGAGCAGAACGGTGAAGCCCTTGTCCTTCAGCGTGCGGATCACCCGGCCGATCTGCTGAATGATGACCGGCGCCAGCCCCTCGGTCGGTTCGTCGAGCAGCAGCAGGCGGGCGCCGGTGCGCAGGATGCGGGCGATGGCGAGCATCTGCTGCTCGCCGCCGGACAGCCGCGTCCCCTGGCTGCGCAGG
Source organism: Pseudomonadota bacterium (assembly GCA_023412175.1). Lineage (GTDB taxonomy): Bacteria > Pseudomonadota > Alphaproteobacteria > Azospirillales > Azospirillaceae > Azospirillum. The sequence continues at coordinate 885 of JAEYOB010000078.1, forward strand.
CGTTCCCGCAGGTTGGGGAACAACTCGTAGATCTCGGCGAGGCCGAGGCCGCCCGGCTGTACCTGAGGCGGCAGCATCAGGTTCTCCTCGACATCGAGGCTGGCGAAGATGCCGCGCTCCTCCGGCACGAAGCCGATGCCCAGGCGCCCGATGCGGAAGGGCGTCAGACCGACCAGTTCCCTGCCTTCCATCCGGATCGAACCCACGGCGCGCGGCACGATTCCCATGATCGAGCGCAGCGTCGTCGTCTTGCCGGCGCCGTTGCGGCCGAGCAGCGTCACCACCTCTCCCGCGGGGATCGACAGGCTGACGCCGTGCAGGACGTGCGATTCGCCGTAATAGGCGTGCAGATCGCGGATCTCCAGCATCGGTTCAGGCATGCCCGCTCCCCATATAGGCCTCCATGACGCGCTGGTTCTTCGAAACCTCCGAATACGGCCCCTCAGCCAGGATCTCGCCGCGCGCCAGGACGGTGATGCGGTCCGACAGTTCGGCCACCACCGACAGGTTGTGCTCGACCATCAATATGGTGCGGTTGGCGGAAACCCGGCGGATCAGATCGGCGATTCGCCCGATGTCCTCGTGGCCCATGCCGGCCATGGGTTCGTCCAGCAGCAGCATCTCCGGCTCGAGCGCGAGCGTGGTCGCGATCTCCAGGGCGCGCTTGCGGCCGTAGGGCAGTTCGACCGCCTGACGCTCGGCGTAATCGGACAGCCCGACGTCCTCCAGCAGTTCCAGCGCCCGCCCATTGAGACGGTCCAGCGCGCGTTCCGTCTTCCAGAAATGGAAGGAGTTACCAAGCGGCCGCTGCAAGGCGACGCGCACGTTCTCAAGCACGCTCAGGTGCGGGAAGACGGCGGAGATCTGGAAAGAGCGCACCAGACCGAGGCGCGCGATGTCCGCCGGTTTGGTCCCGGTGATGTCGCGGCCCTGGTAGACGATCGTGCCGCGCGTCGGCGCCAGGAACTTGGTGAGAAGATTGAAGACGGTGGTCTTGCCGGCCCCGTTCGGGCCGATCAGCGCGTGGATGGTGCCGCGGCGGACTTGCAGGCTCACGTCCCTCACGGCGAGGAAGCCGCGAAACTCCTTTGTCAGGCCGCGCGTTTCCAGGATCACGTCTCCCGGCATGAGCCTCCCCGCTTTCCCCTCGCCCGGCCCCGCGCCCTATCAGCAGCCGGCCGCGTATTTGTTCTATACTGCGATAATTTGCTACGGAAAGGGAGTCGGGAAAGCCGGAAATTCCGCCGTTTTACGCTGACCTTCGGCCTAGGGCATCGCCTTGGATAACCTGACATTCAAGAAATGCGCAGGCAAAGGCCGGGGGCACGAGCTGCAGCGGGTTCAGCCTGGGCGCCACAATAAAAAAGGCCGCCCGGAGGCGGCCGACTGTTCCGCACACGCACACGGCCCGAGCGCCTCTGGGGCGCCGCGGGCCGTTATGCTCCGGGGCGGGGACCGGGGACCGTATCGATGCGCGTCTCGTCCGCTGCGCGTCAGGCTGCCGAAGTCAGCGGAAAGCCGCTGTAGTCGAGCGACGCCGACCAGAAACGCTCCAGCTTGCGCAGCGTCTCATTGGCCTTGGTCAGTTCCTCGTCCGAGAAACCAGCCTTCTCCAGCGCGGTCAGATGCCGTTCGAACATGCGGCTGATCTTCTCGCGCAGGTCGAGCCCCTTCTCCGACAGGCGGACGCGCACCGAACGGCGATCATGCGGCGAGCGCTCCTGTCCGAGATAGCCGTTCTCGACCATCTTCTTGACATTGTACGAGACGTTCGAGCCGAGATAATAGCCGCGGGCGGTCAACTCGCCGACGGTCATCTCGTCTTCACCGATCTTGTACAGGATCAGGCTCTGGACGTTGTTGATGTCCTGGATGCCAAGTCGATCCAGCTCGGTCTTCAGCACCTCGAGAAAGTGGCGGTGGAGCCTTTCGATCAAGAGGATGCTCTCGTAATAGGGTTTGCGCACCGCGGTCTCCTTTGGCTCGTACCTGTACACGGTCCCCGCCGGGGCCGTTCCGGGCACTCTTAAGCGGAGATTAACCGATCATTCGCCGGCAATCATCTTAATAATGCCCGAAAAGTCCATACCGGACCGTCCTCCGTTGCAGAAAAGTGCATAGAGCGCAGCCGCTTCCGCGCCCAGCGGAGTCGCCGCACCACTTTGCGAGGCGGCCTGCTGTGCCAGCCGCAGGTCCTTCAGCATCATCGCCGCCGTGAAACCGGCCTGATACTCGCGATTCGCGGGCGAGGTCGGCACTGGCCCCGGCACCGGACAATAGCTGGTCATCGACCAGCACTGGCCCGACGACTTGGACGCGATGTCGAACAGTTTCTGCGCGTCCAGGCCCAGCGACTTGGCGAGGACGAAGGCCTCCGACACGGCGACCATCGAGATGCCGAGGATCATGTTGTTGCAGATCTTGGCCGCCTGCCCCGTACCGCTGGCCCCGGCGTGCACGATGGTCTTGCCCATGGCCTGCAGGATCGGCTCGGCCCGGCGGACCGCCTCGTCCGGCCCGCCCACCATGAAGGTCAGCGTGCCCGCCGTCGCGCCGCCGACACCGCCGGAGACCGGCGCATCCACCATGGCGTGGCCGGCCTCGACCGCGGCATTCGCCACGGCGCGAGCGCTCTCCACATCGACGGTCGAGCAGTCGATCAGCAACGATCCCTTGCGCACCGCGGCCATGACGCCGCCCGCCCCCGCGTAGACGTCCCGCACATGCTGCCCGGCCGGCAGCATGGTGACCACCACCTCGGCCTCGCGGGCGGCCTCGGCGGCACTGGCCGCCACCGTCACGCCGGCGTCCCTGGCCTTGTCCAGGTTCTCCTGCATGACGTCAAATCCGGCCACGCTGTGGCCCGCCTTGACCAGATTGGCGGCCATCGGGCCGCCCATGTTCCCCAACCCGATGAATGCGATGTTCGCCATGGTTTCCTCCCCTTGCCTGTTCTTGTCCCGATTCCGTTTCCCGGAGGCGGGACGCCGCCAACGCCGAGTTTGAGACAAGTCCCGCGGGGATTTCCCGTTAGTAACGGACAACACCGCGGAAAGTGCCCTCGAACCCGACGTCGAATTGTCAATCCGCGAAGCGCAGGTCGCCGTGCGGCGGCGGCTCGAAGTGCCGCTCCACCTCGGCGTCCGATACGGCCTCCACGCGGTCGGGCGTCCAGCGCGGGTTGCGGTCCTTGTCGACCAGCACCGACCGGATGCCTTCGTAGAAATTGTCGTCGCCGAGCATGGATTGGCTGAGCCGGTACTCCTGGATCATGCAATCCTCGAAATCCATACGGGCACCGCGGCGGATGGCTTCCAGCGTGACCTTCAGGCTGACCGGCGACATCTTCTCCAGAACCGCCTTGACGCCGTTCGCCCACTCCGAGCCTTCCCCGGCCAGCGCCGCCAGGATGGCCTCCATGCGGTCGTGGCCGAAGCAGCGGTCGATGGCATCGCGGTGCGCCGCCAACGGCGCGTCGCCCGGCGATTCCGCGTGGGCGGCAATGGTTTCCGAGATGGTGCCGCCGTTGCCGTCCGTACGCGTCAGATCCTCGATCAGCGCGTCGAGCCTGGCGCTCGGCACGTACGCGTCGATGACGCGCGCGTACAGCAGGTCGGCCGCCTTCAGGCGCTCGCCGGTAAGGCCCAGGTACGGGCCGAGCTGGCCTGGGTAGCGCGGCAGGAAGTAGGTGCCGCCGACGTCGGGGAAGAGGCCAATGGCGGTTTCCGGCATGGCGTACAGCGTACGCTCGGTGCCGATGCGGTAAGAGCCGGGCTCGGAAATGCCGACGCCGCCGCCCATGGTGACACCGTCCATCAGCGCGATGTACGGCTTGGGATAGCGCTTGATGAGACGATTCAGGACGTATTCCTCCCGGAAGAACTCCTGAATGATCGGAATCCGGCCGCGGCCCTCCTTATCGTCCTTCCCGGCGAGGTAAAGCTTCAGCACGTCGCCGCCGGCGCAGAAAGCCTTCTCGCCGGCGCCCCGGACCACCACCGCCTTGACCTCCGGGTCGGCGGACCACGCGCGCAGCTGCGGGTCCAACAGGCGGATCATGTCCAGCGTCAGCGCGTTGAGCGCCTTCGGCCGGTTGAGCGTGACAAGCCCCAGCGAGCCCTTGCGGTCGAACAGAATCTCGGCGTCGGTCATCGTACCCGTCGTTTTTCGGTGGAAAGGGAATGCGTCAGTCGGCCAGCACGCGGCGGGCGACGATTAGGCGCATGATTTCATTGGTGCCTTCGAGGATCTGGTGGACCCGCAGATCGCGCAGGATGCGCTCGATGGGGTACTCGCGGATGTAGCCGTAGCCGCCGTGCAGTTGCAGCGCCTCGTTGGCGACCTTGAAGCCGGCGTCGGTGGCGAAGCGCTTGGCCATGGCGCAGTGCTGCGTCGCGTCCGGATGACCGGCATCCAGCGACGCGGCGGCGCGGTGCACCATAAGGCGCGCTGCGTCCAGTTCGATCGCCATGTCGGCGAGGCGGAACTGCAGGGCCTGGAACTCGGCCAGCGCCTTGCCGAACTGCTTGCGCATCTTCATGTAGTCGCGCGCCTGTTCCAGGCAGAAGCGGGCGCCGCCCAGCGAGCAGGACGCGATGTTCAGCCGCCCGCCATCCAACCCCTTCATGGCGATCTTGAAGCCGTCGCCCTCGGCACCAATGCGGTTGGCGACCGGGACCTTGCAATCCTCGAAGATCACGGCGGACGTCGGCTGGCTGTTCCAGCCCATCTTCCGTTCCTTCTTGCCGAACTTCAGGCCCGGCGTGCCCTTCTCGACGACGATGCAGGAGATGCCTTTCGGCCCCTCGCCGCCGGTGCGCACCATGCAGACGTAGATGTCGGAGGAACCACCGCCGGAAATGAACGCCTTCTCGCCGTTCAGCACGTAGTGGTCGCCGTCGCGGACCGCCCGCGTGCGCAGCGAGGCGGCGTCCGACCCGGCGCTGGGCTCGGTCAGGCAATAGCTGGCGAAGTGCTCCATGGTCATCAGCTTCGGCAGGAAGCGCGCGCGCTGGTCGGCGTCGCCGAAGATGTCGATCATCCACGCGGCCATGTTGTGGATGGAGATGTACGCCGCGGTGGACGGACAGGCCGCCGACAGCTCCTCGAAGATGAGCGATGCGTCGAGCCGGCCGAGCGCCGATCCGCCATGCTCCTCCTTGCAGTAGATGCCGCCGAAGCCGAGTTCGGCCGCACCGCGCAACGCCTCCACCGGGAACACGCACGATTCGTCCCATTCGGCAGCGTATGGTGCCATTCGTTCCCGTGCGAAATTCCGCGCAACGTCCTGGAAGGCGCGCTGGTCCTCGCTCAATTCGAATTGCACGGCTATCCTCCCCAGATGGGTTCATTGGGTTTTGGACGATCTTAGAGGGTGCAGCGGCGCTGTCAAACCGGCCATCCGACCCAGCGCCGGGAACCTGCCCCGCGCTTCGCCCGTTGCGCCCCTGCCCCCACTTGGAGTTGTCCGCACGATGAAGGTTGCCGTCGTCCTCAACCAATCCGCCGGCACGCTGATGGACATGCCCATCGAGGAGGCCAAGGACGCGGTCCGCCACGCCTTCCAACAGAACGGCGCCGACGTGGACGTCGTTGCCACGCAGGCCTCCGGCTGCGGCCAGGCGATCGGGCGTGCGGCGGGCTCCGACGCCGAGGTCATCGTGGTCGGCGGCGGCGACGGGACGATCCTCACCGGCGCCAACGCGGCGATGAAGGCCGGCAAGGTGCTGGGCGTGCTGCCGCTCGGCACCATGAACCTGCTGGCGCGCGACCTGAAGACGCCCATGGACTGGCCCGAGGCGGTGCACGCCGTGGCGGCCGGCACCATCCGCGGCATCGACGTGGGAGAGGTGAACGGCGAGGTGTTCCTCAACGCCTCGGTGCTCGGCCTCTACCCGAAGATCATTCAGGAGCGGGAGCAGCAGCAGCGCCGCCACGGCCTGCGCAAGTGGCCGGCCATGGCGCTGGCCATGGGCAAGGCGTTGCGCGACCTCCCCGTCCTGGATGTCCAGATCGACTTCGGCCAGGGCGCCCGGCGGGTGCGCACGCCCGTGCTGGCGGTGTCCAACAACCCGTACGCCGAGGGCTATGGCCCGGTGCTGCGACGTGAGACGCTTGAGTCGGGACAGTTCGGCGTATATCTGGCGCGCCGCCGCGACCCGTGGGGGTTGCTGCGCCTGATTGCGCGCATGGGCCTGGGCACCTGGCAGTCGGACGAGGCGCTGGAGACGCTGAGCGCCACCACGCTGACCGTGCACAGCCGGCGCCACCGTCTGCGCATCGCCAACGACGGCGAGGTGCGCCAGTTCGCGCCGCCACTCACCTACCGCATGCGGCCGGGCGCCCTGAAGATGCTGTTGCCGAAGGTTCCGCCATGAGGACGCTCGCCCACATCTCCGACCTGCATTTCGGCCGCATCGACCCGCTGGTGGTCGAAGGGCTGCTCGCAGACCTGATCATCCACAAGCCCGATCTGGTGGTCATCTCCGGCGACCTCGTGCAGCGCGCCAAGGCCCGCTATTTCGCCGAGGCGCGCGCCTTCCTGGAGCGCCTGCCCTTCCCTTATCTCGTGGTGCCCGGAAACCACGACATCCCGGTCTACAACATCCTGCACCGCTTCATCGATCCGTTCCGCAACTACAAGCGCTTCATCAGCCGCGACCTCAGCCCGTTCCACGTCGATGCCGAGATCGCCGTGCTGGGGTTGAACACCGCGCGCTCGGTGATCCTCGACTTCTCGCACGGGCGCATCAACAAGGCGCAGATCCAGCGCGTCTCCGAGGTGTTCAAGGAGTTGCCGGGCAGCGTCTTCAAGGTGCTGTTCACCCACCACCCCTTCCTGCCGCCGCCCGACGCGCCGCAGACCCGGCTGGTGAGCCGCCACAGGCTGGCGCTGCCGGCGCTGGAGGAGGCGGGCGTGGACCTGCTGCTGGCCGGACATCTGCACCGGGCCTATTCCGGCGAGCTCGCGACCTTCCACACGCAGGTGGCGCGCTCGATCCTGGTGGCGCAGGCGTCCACCGCCACCTCGACCCGCACCCGCGACGAGGCGAACGCCTACAACTTCATCACCATCGACGCGCCGAACCTGACGCTGGAGGTGCGCGCCTGGGATGGCGCCGAGTTCATCCACGCGGCATCCTCCACCTACAGCAAAAGCGGCGACCGCTGGGCGCTTCAGGAGCGGGATTCGGGGATCCATCCGGAAATGAAGGTGCCTTCGCCTTGAGATGCCGCAGCCAACGGGCGTAACATCGCCGCTTCCTCGCACCAACCCCGACTGCCGACGATGACCAGCCACAATCTTCGCACCCCCGGCGCCTTCCCGCGCATCCGCATGCGCCGCAACCGATTCGACGGCTGGACCCGCCGTCTGGTGGCGGAGAACCGGTTGTCCACCGACGACCTGATCTGGCCGGTGTTCGTCATCGAGGGCGAGAACCGCCGCGAGGCAGTGACCTCCATGCCTGGAGTCGAGCGCCTGACCATCGACCTGCTGACCGAGGCGGTGGCCGGCGCGCGCGACCTGGGCATTCCGTGCATCGCGCTGTTCCCCGTAGTTCCGTCCGAAAAGAAGTCGCTGGACGCCGCCGAGGCGTACAACCCCGAGAACCTGATGAACACCGCCATCCGCGCCGTGAAGACGCAGGTGCCGGATATCGGCATCCTCGGCGACGTTGCGCTCGACCCCTACACCAGCCACGGCCACGACGGGCTGCTGGAGGATGGCGTCATCCTCAATGACGAGACGGTGGAGGTGCTGGTCCGCCAAGCGGTCAGCCAAGCCGATGCCGGCGCCGACATCGTGGCCCCGTCCGACATGATGGATGGCCGAATCGGAACGATTCGCGACCGTCTGGACGCGCATGGGCACCAGTGGGTGCGCATCTGCTCCTACGCCGCCAAGTATGCGTCCAGCTTCTACGCGCCGTTCCGCGACGCGCTGAACTCCGGCGGATTCCTCAAGGGCGACAAGCGCGCCTACCAGATGGATTCGGCCAACAGCGACGAGGCTCTGCGCGAAGTCGCTCTCGACATCGGCGAAGGCGCGGACATGGTGATGGTGAAGCCGGGCCTGCACTACCTGGACATCATTCACCGCGTGAAGGACGCCTTCTCGGTGCCGACCTTCGCCTATCACACATCCGGCGAGTTCGCGATGCTGAAGGCGGCGGCGGGCAACGGCTGGCTGGACTACGACAAGGCGCTCATGGAGACGCTGACGGCGTTCAAGCGCGCCGGATCGGACGCCATTCTGACCTACACCGCCCTCGACGCCGCCC